>DASQHK010000154.1:0-1601 GCA_035632135.1 Bryobacterales bacterium | reverse complement strand
GCGTCGGCCGCGCCCTGCGCGGTGGAATACCGGTCCACAACCAGGTAGCCGATCTTGCGAATAAAGCCGCCGATCACCGGCACCCCCAGCAGCTCCTTCTTCGCTACATAGCAAAAATACCCAGGCAGAGCCGCGTTGAGGGCCAGAACATCGACGTAGCTGGCGTGATTCGAAACCAGCACCTGCGGGCCGGCGCCGAGATGCTCGACGCCCTCGACCTTAATCTGCAGGCCTGCCAGCCGCAGAAACAAAAGCGTGAAAGACCGCAGCAGGGCGGCCGAGCGCGCGCCCGCCGGCGTCGCGATCATCGCCAGCCGGCAGGCCAGAAGCAGCGCCAGGAACAGCGCGTAGAAATAGGCGCTGCAAACGAGGCGGCCTGTTGCCTGCCCGACGCGCGCCATGGAGTGCCGTGCCCAGCCCGCGCTCAGCCGCAGCCACTGCCAGATCATGGGCGGCCGTCCCCGCGCGATAGCTCCCTTCTCGTAGGCGTGGCGTGCCACGGCCCGGCGCAGCTTGCCGCTCGAGGTCTTGGGCAGCAAACCGGGATCGAGCAGCAACACGTCGTCGGGCGGCACGCCCAGCGCGTCCATCAGCCGCCGGGTCACCTCGCCGCGCAGCCGGTCGCGCACCGGCGCGCTCTGCTCTCGGGTCTCCGCCACGACCACCAGCTTTTCGCTGCCCTGCGCCGGATCGGCCGTCCCGAATGCCGCCACGCAGCCCTTGCGCAAGCCGTC
Organism: Bryobacterales bacterium; assembly: GCA_035632135.1. Lineage (GTDB taxonomy): Bacteria > Acidobacteriota > Terriglobia > Bryobacterales > JACQDG01 > DASQHK01. The sequence continues at coordinate 867 of DASQHK010000154.1, read as the reverse complement.
AACTTCCTCCACCGCCGCCTCGATCTCGTCCGGGTACAGGTTGCGGCCTGCCTTGAGGATGATGTCCTTGGAGCGTCCGGTGACGAACAACTCGCCGCCTGCCCAATAGCCGAGGTCCCCGGAGTCGAGCCACCCGTCGCGCGTGATGGCTGCGGTGGCTTCCGGCTGCCGGAAATAGCCGGCCATGGAGGAAGGCCCGCGAAACTGGATGCTCCCTTCGATCCGCTCGCCCACTTCCTGCCCAGCCTCATCGACGATGCGCAATGCATGACCGGGCAGTGGCCGTCCCACGGAGACAAACGTCAGAGTCGCGCTGCCACCGTGGTCATGGACGGCTGGTTCGGCGCGCTGCTGACGCTCCAAAGCCTGGCGGCGGATGTGATCGAGGCGCGGCCCTCGCTCCAAGGGTGGAACGCATAGGGCCACGGTCGACTCGGCCAGCCCGTAAACCGGCAGCATCGCTTCCGGCCGAAAACCGCAGCGGGAGAAGCGCGCGGTGAAGCGAGCGATGGTTTGGGGCCGCACCATCTCCGAGCCGTTCATTGCCGCGCGCCAGCAGCTCAGGTCCAGGCCCTCGATGGACTCGTCGCGAATCTTGCGGGCGCAAAGATCGTAGGCGAAGTTCGGCGCTACCGAGAGCGTCGCCCGGTGATAGTGAATGGCCCACAGCCAGCGCTCCGGCCGGCTCAGAAAATCGAGCGGCGACAGCACCAGAAGCGGCATTCCGAAGTAGAGGCTCAGCAGCCAGCAGCCGATCAGCCCCATGTCGTGATAGAGAGGCAGCCAGCTCACGCCGCGATCCTCCGGCCCCACGTTGAGCGCCTGCCCGATGGCGCGAATGTTCGCCAGCAGGTTGGCGTGCGTGAG
>DASQHK010000153.1:0-5959 GCA_035632135.1 Bryobacterales bacterium | reverse complement strand
TGGTTGTTCCGCTTTGGCTGGCGCGTCTTTGCGGCGCAGGATCGGGCGCTCGTCGTCATCCTGCGAGGCCTGCGTCGAGACCTCCACCGGCCGGGCGGCCGCGGTGCGCTCGGCGGCAGTTCCGGGCTTCTCGAGGATTACGTTCACGGCATAAAAAAATCCCTCCGCGTCTTGCGTGGCTTCAACCTGCACGTGGTCGCCGGGCTTGAAGTCGGAGGGCTTGGCTTCTTTGGCGTCGTTGTAAAACTTTGTTTTTTCCGTGCGCTTGAGATTGATGATGCGCGTGTCCTGCGCTTCGACGACGACCGATTTGTCGTCGAGCTGGCGCAGGGTGCCGGTGACATTGGAGAGCGCCTCGGGAGCAGTGTCTTTGGTGGTCTTGTCCTTCTTCTTCCTGCGATGCGGGATGGGGAGGCCCGGGCCGCCAATGCCGCCGCCACCGCCGGGATAGCCGCCACCGGGATAACCACCGCCCGGATAGCCGCCGGGATACCCGATTTGTGGCAGGGCAGGGAAGCTCAGCGTAAGCGCCAGCAGGGAAGCCAAGCCCCAACCGGGGATGCGACGCGCCGACGGTCGTTCCATAGGCCGACCCACTCCTCCACTGCTGCCATTATAGACGGCGGGACCGCAGCCGAGGCTACTTGTGCTCAAAGATTTCTGTCAGGGGAATGCGGAGGCCGGGCAGGAGATCGGGAGCTTCGAGGAACTGTCCGGCGGCCACCGTGACGGGCTCGCCCGATCGGCGATGGATCGCCGCCTCCCGCTTGCGCGGACGGATCACCCAGACGGCTTGGGCGCCGGCAGCCAAGTATTGCTGGACCTTCTTTTGCAGGTCCGCCGGGGATTGAGAGGGCGGCTGGATTTCGACGGCCAGGTCGGGGGCGCCCAGGATGTAGCCGGAACGGCGGTCTACGGCAACCGGGAGACGCTCCTTGCGGACGAAGGCGATGTCAGGGGCGCGAACGACGTCGGGGTTGCGCTGCAGGAGAAAGCCGGTGTTGGCATAGGTCGTGCCGAGGCCGTGCTTTTCGGCGTGCTGAAACAGACGACCGTGCAATCTAGCGTCCAACCGTCCGTGCTCTTCACCGGGAGGCGGCATGCGGATCAGCTCTCCTTCGTCGAGTTCGTAGCGAAAGTCGTCGTCCGGCATGCGGGCGAGCTGGGCCGCCGTGGTTACCGTCAGTGCCTGGGTCTGGGTGGGCATGACTCCTCTCCCGAATCTTACCGCGCTTTGGGTGTGGCTGCATCCCTGATGGTGGCGTGCTTCTTCAACTGCTGGAATTGTTTGTCGCTCAGGTGAGGGAGGGCGCGAAGCTCGTCGACGCTGTGGAAGGGACCGTTCTTCCGGCGCAGCCGGATGATCTGCGCGGCGCGCGCGGGGCCGATGCCGGGCAGTTGCTGGAGCTGCTCCGCGGTGGCGGTGTTGATATTGACGGGGTGGCGGGGAGGCTGTTTGGCGAAAGCGGCGCCAAGAAGCGCGCAGGCGAGCCAGAGGCGGCAGGCAAGAGCGGCCCTCATCGCAGATCCGCGTGGTCTTCGTTGAGGATGCGCTGCAGCTCCGGGTTGCGCTTGAGCAAGGTGAGCGCGGCGAGGGCCGAGGCGCGATAGTAACATGCCAGATTGGGATCGAAGCGCGTGAGGGCGCGGAGATGCTTGCGCACGGGGGCCGCATCGCCGCGGGCGAGCGGACCCGTCCAGCTTTGCTTGCCGGTGTGGACGAAATTTTCGAGCGTGGTGAGCAGCAGCGGCCGCAGAGCGCGGATGGCGGCCTTGGGGCCGATGCCGGCCCGCCCCATTAGCCGGACCGCCGCTTGCAACAGCGCGGTGAACAGGGGGGAAGCAAACGTGGCGGCAGCGTGGTAGATGGCCTTTTGGTCGTGGCGGATGCGCAGCAGCTTGCCCTGCCAATCGGTGACCAGCGATTGCGCCAGCCGGAGAGCTTTCTCGTCGCCCTCGACGGCGAAATAGACGCCGGCCAGCGAGAGCACGCGGCGGCCGAAAGTCTGGAGCGGATGGATGGAGGCGACGGCGGCGCCGCGGGCCTTTACCGGGTTGAGCGCGGTGCTGTCGAGGGCGCCGCTGGTGTGGACGACCACTTTGCGCCGGAAAGAGAAAGAAGCCGCGGCGAGGCGGGCCGCGACCGAGGCGATCGCATCGTCGGGGACGGCGATGAGGATGAGCCGGCAGTCGGCGAAGTCGTCGTAATCGGCGGTGGGAGTGCCCAGGCGCATCTGGCGGGTGACGCGCCGCGCCGAAGTGAACGTGCGCGAAAGGACTGGACCCAGTTCGTAACGAGGCGGCGGTAACAGCCGCACCAGCGCTTGACCCGCCCGTCCCGGGCCGATCAAGCCCACTCTGACCATAGAAGTTCGCTTGCGGCTCGCCGCCCGCGGCCGGCGAGCTAAGCGGGCGTTTGGATTGTACCTACAATCTCGCGGTTCTTCAACGATTTTATGCGGTCGCGGAGCTGGGCGGCCTTCTCGAACTCGAATTTACGGGCGGCCTCGCGCATTTTCTCCTCCAGCTCGACCACGTAGCGGTCGAGCTGCCCGGCGGACAGGGACTCCACTTCCGGCTCGGCTTCGAGCGGCACGGTGACGTAATCGGCTTCGGCCACCCGCACCAGGTTCATGTCGATGGGCTTGAGGATGGATTGCGGGGTGATGTGGTTGGCCTCGTTGTACTGGGTCTGGACGGCGCGGCGGCGGTTGGTCTCGGCCAGGGCCCGGTTCATGCTGTCGGTGCGGCGGTCGGCGTAAAGAAGGGCGCGGCCGTTGATGTGGCGGGCGGCGCGGCCGATGGTCTGGATGAGCGAGCCGGAGGAGCGCAGGAAGCCCTCCTTATCGGCGTCGAGAATGGCGACCAGCGACACCTCGGGAAGATCGAGGCCCTCGCGGAGGAGGTTGATGCCGACGAGCACGTCGAACTCGCCCTTGCGGAGGTCGCGGAGAATCTTGACGCGCTCGAGCGTCTCGACCTCGGAGTGGAGATAGCGGCAGCGGACGCCTAGCTCAGAGTAATACTCAGTCAGGTCCTCGGCCATGCGCTTGGTGAGCGTGGTGACCAGGACGCGCTCGTTGTTTTCGGCGCGGCGGCGGATTTCGTGGAGCAGATCGTCGACCTGGCCCTTGATGGGCCGGACTTCGACCTCGGGATCGACCAGGCCGGTGGGCCGGATCAACTGCTCGACGACGACGCCGGAGGACTTGGTCAGCTCGTAAGGGCCGGGCGTGGCCGAGACGTAGATGACCTGGTTCACGCGGTGCTCGAATTCCTCGAAGGTGAGCGGGCGGTTATCGAGGGCGCTGGGAAGCCGGAAGCCGAACTTCACCAGGGTCTCCTTGCGGGACCGGTCGCCGTGATACATACCGTGAAGCTGCGGAACGGTCTGGTGGCTCTCGTCGAGGAAGATGATGGAATCCTGGGGCAGGTAGTCGAGCAGAGTGGGAGGCGCTTCGCCGGGCAGGCGGCCGGAGAAATGGCGCGAGTAGTTCTCGATGCCGTGGCAATAGCCGATCTCGCGCATCATCTCCACGTCGAACATGGTGCGCTGGAACAGGCGCTGGGCCTCGACGTACTTGCCTTCTTTTTCAAGTTGCGGCTTCCACCAGTCGAGTTCTTCGAGGATGCTCTTGATGGCCTGCTCGCGCGTTTCCGCCGACATGACGTAGTGGGTCTTGGGATAAATCGGCAGGCGGAGATAGCTCTGGCGGACCTGGCCGGTGAGCGGGTCGATCTGGTAGAGGTTGTCGATCTGGTCGCCCCACAGCTCGATGCGGTAGGCGTAGTCGTCGTAGGTGGGGTAAACCTCGATGGTGTCGCCGCGGACGCGGAACGTCCCGCGCTTGAAGTCGATGTCGTTGCGCTCGTAGAGAATGTCCACCAGGCGGCTGAGGATGTGATTGCGGGAGATCTTCTGGCCCTTTTCGAGCATCAGCAACATGCCGTAGTAAGCTTCGGGCGAGCCGAGGCCGTAAATGCAGCTTACGCTGGCGATGATGACGCAATCGCGGCGCTCGAACAGCGAGCGGGTGGCGGAGAGGCGCAGCTTGTCGAGTTCGTCGTTGATGGTGGCTTCCTTCTCGATGTAAGTATCACTCGAAGGCAGGTAGGCTTCCGGCTGGTAGTAATCGTAGTAGCTGACGAAGTATTCGACGGCGTTGTGCGGGAAGAAGGACTTGAACTCCTGGTAAAGCTGGGCGGCGAGCGTCTTGTTGTGGGCGAGGACCAGGGTGGGGCGGCCGGTGCCCTCGATGACCTTGGCCATGGTGTAGGTCTTGCCGGAGCCGGTGACGCCGAGGAGGACCTGGTGGCCTTCGCCATCGGCCAGGCCGCGGGCGAGCTGCTCGATGGCCGTGGCCTGGTCGCCCTGCGGCGTGTAGGGGGAGACGAGCTTGAAGTCCATGTGAGGACCATCAAAGCAAGGCGGGGAGGAAAAGTCAAAAGCGGAGGGCGCGGGGCGGGGCGCCTGTCGCGCGGGCGGCACGAAATGCGCGCAGGAGAGCAAGCGAAGCGGGACAGGCGAAGGGGCTTTTTGGGGCGGATGTTATTGATAAAAAGCGAGATCGGCGGGAGGGGCGGGCCGGAAAATTGGGTTTGTTCGTGCAAATTTCTTATGGTGCCGCAGGGGGTTGCGGGACGTGGCCGAGACGGCGAGGATGGCGGGGGAAGCGGCATTTGAAGACGACAGATCACCTGCTCCCAGCATAGCCCGAGGGACCTGGCAGCGGGCGGGGTCGGGCAGGCAAGTGGTTGAAAGGATGGATGAAATTTCGGCCGAAGGGGCGTCACTGCCAAGGGTTACTTGGTGGCAGGCGCGTCCACGCCGAATCCGTGGCATGATGTTCGATGGTCTATGAATCTGGGTCTAAAAATTCTTTTGGCGTGGCTGCTACTGTTTTGGCTAATACCAGTAGGTTTAGCTTGGCCGCAAAGAAGAATAAGTCCTCTTTGGAGTTGGAGTAGAATTGTGCCTGCGGTATGGATGTTTTCTGTGTTGGAACTGATGGTTTGGCTCCCGCAAACGCCTAATTTTTTAAGCTGGTTGTTTTACATAGGTGCGACTGCATACGTGGCTCGGTTGTTCATCAGGCGCAAGGTTGCACCTGGAAATTCAAAGTGACCACTAAAAGTGACCACTACCGGTTGCTTGGGCCGCCTCTATTCGTAGCGGAGGGCGACCATGGGGTCGACTTTGGCGGCGCGGCGGGCGGGGAGGTAACAGGCGGCGAGGGCGACCAGGGCGAGCGTGAGAGCGGCGCCAAGGAGCGTGGGGAGGTCGGCGGGGCTGGTGTTGAACAGGAGGCTGGCGAGGATGCGGCCGCAGGCGAGCGCGCCGCAAGCGCCGAGAACGAGACCCAGCGCGGCCAGGGACATGCCGTGGCCGATCACGAGCCGCAGCAGGTCGGACGTGCTGGCGCCGAGGGCGGCGCGGATGCCGAGTTCGTGCGTGCGCTGGGCTACCGAGTAGGAGATGACGCCGTAAATGCCGATGGCGGCCAGCACGAGAGCCAGCGCGGCGAAAACGCCCAGCAGGACGGCGCGGAGGCGGTCGGAAGCGGTGGCCTGGGTCTTGATCTCCTCGAGCATTTTGACGTCGGGCAGCGCTTGATCCTTATTGACCTTCCAGACGGCGTGCTGGATTTCTTTCAGCATGGCGCGCGGATCGCCGGCGGACCGCACCAGCAGGTCCATCCCGACGATGGGGCTTTGGCGGTAGGAGACGTACACGCCAGGGCTGCTGTTGTCGTCGAGGCCTTCGACTTTTTCGTCCGCCACCACGCCGACGACCTCCCAGGGAATCTCGCGGCCGACTTCGTGCTTGCCGGTCACGATCTCCTGAATCAGAATTCGCTTGCCTAGCGGGTCTTCGTTGGGGAAATAACGCTTCCGCATGGTTTCGTTGATCACGGTCACGGGGAGCGACCCCTTCGCGTCGCTCTCGGCGAGGCCGCGA
>DASQHK010000152.1:0-4950 GCA_035632135.1 Bryobacterales bacterium | reverse complement strand
GACCTGTGCTATGAAGAAGACTCCAAGGCGGGGGTGGACATGAACGTGGTGATGACCGGGAGCGGCCGCTTCGTGGAGGTGCAGGCAACGGCGGAGCACTCGCCGTTTGACGAGCAGCAGATGCGCGCCATGCTCGACCTGGCGGCCGGCGGCATCCGCGAGCTGATCGCCGCGCAGCGACAAATCGTCTCTTGGTGATTTATTGCGCCACCTCTAATCCGGGCAAGCTGGCGGAATATCAGCTTGCCACCCCGGGCGACTGGCGCCTGCTCGCGGCTGGGCCGCTCGATTGCCCGGAAACGGGGTCGAGCTTCGCAGAGAACGCTGTCGAGAAGGCGCAATGTTATGCCCGGCATTTGCAGGGCCTGGTATTTGCCGATGATTCGGGCCTGGAGGTGGAGGAGCTTGGCGGAGAACCGGGCGTTCGCTCGGCGCGCTACGCCGGGCCACGGGCAACCGATGAGCAGAACCGGGCGTTGCTGCTGGAAAAGCTGCGGGGGCGCGCGCGGGCAAGCCGGTCCAAAGCCCGCTTCGTCTGCGTGATCGCGCTCGCCCGGAACGGCCGCCTGCTCGGGACGTTTCGCGGGACAGCGGACGGGGAGATTTTGGACCAGGCGCGCGGCGCGGGCGGGTTCGGCTACGATTCGCTGTTTTATTTTCCGCCGCTCGGCCGCTCGTTTGCCGAGCTGAGCGCGGAGGAGAAACTGGCCCACAGCCATCGCGGCCAAGCGTTTCGGGCCATGGTGGAATGGATCAAAGCGCAAGCGGGGCGATTGAACGCATGATCAAACTGTCGGTGGTGATCCCGGTTTACAACGAAGCCAAAACCATTGGCGAAATCATCGACCGCGTCGAGCGAGTGGATATCGCGAAAGAGATCATCATCGTCGATGACGGCTCAACCGACGGGACCCGCCAGCGGCTGGAAGAGATTCGCGCCGGGCACCCCGGCGTGGTGGCGATCCTGCAGCCTTACAACATGGGCAAGGGCAAGGCGCTGCGCACCGGCTTCGCTGCCGCGCGCGGCGAATACGTGATTGTGCAGGACGCCGACCTGGAATACGACCCGCAGGACTACCCGAAGCTGCTCGGGCCGCTCGAGCGGGACCAGGCCGACGCCGTTTACGGCTCGCGCTTCATCACCACCGAGGAGCACCGCGTGCTCTACTTCTGGCACTCCCTGGGCAACAAGCTGCTCACGCTGCTCTCCAACATGGCCACCGACCTGAACCTCACCGACATGGAAACCTGCTACAAGGTCTTCCGGCGGGAATTGATCCAGTCGATCGAGCTGGAGGAAGACCGCTTCGGCTTCGAGCCGGAGATCACGTGCAAGCTGGCGCGGGCGCGGGCGCGGATTTACGAGGTCGGCATCGCCTACCACGGCCGCACGTACGAAGAGGGGAAGAAGATCGGTCTCAAGGACGGCTTTCGCGCGCTGTGGTGCATCTTAAAGTATCGCTTTAAGCCTTTGCGGCGGCGCAAAGCCACAGCGGAGGTTTCCGTTAGCGCGAAGTAGACTCCTCAAGCGCCGCCACGCCGGGGAGGGTGCGTCCGGCCAGAAACTCGAGTGACGCGCCGCCGCCGGTGGAGATGTGGGTGATCTTGTTGGCCACGCCGGCGCTCTTGATGGCCTTCTCGGAGTCGCCGCCGCCCACGATGCTGGTGGCTCCGGAAGCGGCGATGGCCCTGGCCAGCGCGACCGTGCCGGCCGCGAAGCGCGGCATCTCGAAGACGCCCATCGGGCCATTCCACACGATCATTTTGGCGTTGGCGATTTCGGCCGTGTAGCCGGCGATGGTTTCGGGGCCGATGTCCACGGCCATCCAGCCGCTGGGAATCGGCGTTTCGACCCCATCGACCACCTTCGATTCGGCGTCCGGCTTCATTTCCGCGGCGACCACGTGGTCGCAGGGCAGGCGCAGCTTGTCGGAAGCGGACTTCAGCAACTGCCTGGCGAGATCGAGCTTGTCGTCTTCGACGAGCGAGCGGCCGACCGCGAAGCCGAGCGCTTTCAGAAACGTGTATGCCATGGCGCCGCCGATCAGCAGGCGGTCTACGAGCTTCAACAGGTTGGTGATCACCTCGATCTTGTCCGAGACTTTTGCGCCGCCAAGGATGGCGACATAAGGCCGGACGGGATGGGAGACGGCCATGGAGAGATACTTTAGCTCCTGCTCCATGAGGAAGCCGGCGGCGGCCATGGGTACGAATGCGACCATGCCGACCGTGGAAGCGTGGGCGCGGTGGGCGGAGCCGAAGGCGTCGTTGACGTAGATGTCGCAGAGCGAGGCGAGCTGCTGCGAAAAGACCGGGTCGTTCTTCTCCTCTTCGGGATGGAAGCGGAGGTTTTCGAGCAGCATCACCTGGCCGGGCAAGACCGGCGGCACTGAAGGCCCCACGCAGTCCGGCGCCATGATGACCGGTTTCCCAAGCAGCTCGGAAAGCCGGGCCGCCGCCGGTTGCAGGCTCATTTTGGGATCGGGCTTGCCTTTGGGCCGGCCAAGATGCGAGGCCAGGAGCAGCGCCGCCCCGTGGTCGAGGACGTAGCGAATGCTCGGGAGCGATGCCTGGACCCGCTTGTCGCTCGAGATTTGCATGCCGGCGCCATCCGGGCGGGGCTCGAGGGGCACGTTGAAATCCACGCGCATGAAGACGCGCCGGCCCCGGAGCTTATCGTCCAAATCCCCCAGCGAGAGGGGCATCAGAGGCCCCGCTCGGCCAGCATGTGGAGCAGGTCGCAGACGCGGCAGGAGAAGCCCCACTCATTGTCGTACCAAGACAACACCTTCACCAGGTTGCCGCCTATGACCTTGGTCATGGAGGCGTCGACAATCGAGCTGCGCGGATCGTGCAAGAAGTCGGTTGAAACCACGGGGTCTTCCGTGTAGCCGAGGATGCCGCGCATCTTGCCGTCGGCCGCCGTGCGCAGCGCCTGGTTGACCTCCTGCTCGGTGGCCGGTTTTTCGAGCACCGCGACCAGATCGACCACCGAGACGTCCGGCGTGGGGACGCGCACGGCGAAGCCGTCGAGCTTTTTGTTGAGTTCGGGAATCACCAGGCCGATGGCGCTGGCGGCGCCGGTCTTGGTGGGAATCATGTTGAGCGCGGCGGCGCGGGCCCGGCGCAGGTCCTTGTGCGGGTAGTCGAGGATTTGCTGGTCGTTGGTGTAGCTGTGGATGGTGGTCATAGTGCCCTTGGCGATGCCGAAGCTGTCGTTGAGCACCTTGGCGACCGGGGCCAGGCAGTTGGTGGTGCAGGAAGCGTTGGAAAGAATGTTGTGCTTCGCCGGATCGTACTTGTCGTCGTTGACGCCGAGCACGATGGTGAGATCCTCGCCTTTGGCCGGGGCGGAGATGATCACCTTTTTCACCGTGCCGCGCAGGTGCTTGCCGGCGTCGGGCGCGTTGGTGAACAGGCCGGTGGACTCGACCACGATCTGCGCGCCGACCGAGGACCAGTCGAGCTGCGCCGGATCGCGCTGGGCCATCACCTGGAACGACTTGCCGTCGACCTGGATGCAGTTGCCCACGGCCTTCACATCGGCCTCGAGGCTGCCGAGAACCGAGTCGTACTTCAGCAGGTACGCCAGCGTTTTCGAGTCGGTAATGTCGTTGACGGCGACGATGTTGATGTCGTCCCGATGGAGAGCCGCGCGGTAAATGTTCCGTCCGATGCGGCCGAAGCCGTTGATGCCCACTTTCACTGCTGCCATGATTCCTCCCTGTTTGAGAATGATGGACGGGGAATGACAGCCCCGTCCTACTCCGGTGCTGCGTAATCTTCTTTGACCCGGATGACCTTGGCGCCGTGGAACGTCACGAAGGTGATCTTGCCCGGGGCCTTGCCGTAGATCCAGTCTTCGGTCTCCACGCCATTGTCGGTTTGGCGCAGCTTGCGATCGGGCCGGCCCCTGGCAAGCAGCACCATGTCGCGGTCCATGCCCACCAGAACCTTCTTGGCCTTGATGGCGTCCTGGGTCTCTTTGGGCAGCGTGTCGACATAGTTTTCCGTCGCGGTTCGCTTCTCAAAGTCCAGAATGGACTTCAACATCTTCTTGATGTCATCGGCTTTTTCCGCCGGCACTTCAGAGTCGAACACCACCGCGACCGTGGTGCCGCTGGGGGCGTTGCTGTTCTGATCGGTCCCGACCGGCGAGACGCCGACGCTGGTATCCACCTGCACGTTCTGATACCAGTGGTGGCGGCCCTTCATGCCGTTGTTGATCTCGAGCACGATGCGGTCGTTTTCAATGGTGACCTTGGTGATCTGGACCAGGTCGCCGATGCGGGCGGCGGGGCCGTTTTGCTGCATGGCCTCGCCCCACTTCCCCTTGTCATAAGCGCCGGCGGTGGTGACCTCAAGCGGCTTCTTGGAGCGCGGCAGCGGGGCCTTGACGGTCGCAAACTCGGCCATCAGGCCGCGCACAATCTCCACGCGCTGGTCGAAGGTGAGCTTGGCCGCGGCCGGCGCCGCGCCTAAACTCACAGCCAGCCAGGCGGCCATGGCGATTCTCGTTCTGGTCATACGCAAGAGCGGTCAGATCCGCCCGCTGAGGATTCCCTGCCGCTGCCGGCCGAGCGGGGCCTTCCACAACAAGACGCCGATCGCAGCCAGCACCAGCGTGGTTAGCAGGCTGCCCTCGGGCCCGTAGTCGCCGCCGCTCCACAGCGGCGAACCGGCGGAGGCCACGCTAATCCCCATCAATTTAATTTTAAGCCCACTGACGTTGGCGCCGATAGTGGCCAGCGAAAAGTTCCAGGCAAAGTGCATGCCGAGGGGCAGCCACAGGTCGAGGGTTTGCCAGTAGGCATAGCCGAAGACGGCCCCGAACAGCGCCGTGTTGAGCATGCTGATGCGGGAAAAAGCCGGGTTGGCGCTGTGCATCCAGCCAAACAGGGCGGAGGTGGAAACAATGGAGATCCACGGGCCGCAGGCGCGGATGAGGTG
>DASQHK010000151.1:0-6749 GCA_035632135.1 Bryobacterales bacterium | reverse complement strand
CGCTGGAGGCGCATCCTCTCGCCAAGTTCAGAAATGGAGCTGCAAGTCTCCTATGGCCGGACGGACCGCCGCGACGTGCTCTTGGGAGAGGCCCGCGACACCGTCCAGGTTGATTTCCAACACCGATTCACGCTATCGCCGCGGCACGAGATCCTGTGGGGGCTGGGGTATGAGTTCACCACCGACCAGATCGACGGCACCGCCATCGCCACCCTGAACCCCGACCAGCGCGGCACGCATCTCTACAGTGCGTTCGCCCAGGACGAAGTAACCCTGGCGCCGGACCGGCTGCGGCTGGCGCTGGGGTCGAAATTTGAGCGCAACGACTACACCGGCTTCGAAGTGCAGCCGAGCGCGCGGCTGCTTTGGACGCCGTATCAGCGCCACGGATTCTGGGTTTCGGTGGCGCGCGCGGTGCAAACGCCCTCCCGCGGCTATCAGGACGGCCGCTTGAACCTGGCCGCTTTCCCCGGCCCGAACGGCTTGCCTGTGCTGGCGGCGTTTGTGGGCAACCGCCGCCTTGGCTCGGTAGACCTGCTGGCCTATGAGCTGGGATATCGCCTGCAGCCGACCGGCCGCTTCTCGCTGGACCTGGCGAGCTTCTACAACGTCTACACCAATCTGGTGTCGATCGCGCTGGACACGCCATTCCCGGAGGCGGCTCCGGCGCCGCTGCACGTGGTGGTTCCCGCTCACCTCGAGAATCTGGGTCACGGCCGCACGCATGGCGTGGAGATTACCGGCCACTGGAACCCGGCCGAGCGATGGAAGTTGAGCGCCGGCTACACGGGCTTCGCGGGGCCTCCCCCATCGTCGCCGAGCACGCTTCCCGGCCTGGGGACAGCGCAGGGTGGAGGCGAAAGCCCAGGCCAGCAGGTCCATTTTCGCTCCTATCTCGATCTGACGCCCAGCCTGCAATTCGACACGGCGCTGTATTACGTCGGCTCGCTTCCCGCCCTGGGCATCCCCAGCTACACGCGCCTCGATGCCCGCTTGGGCTGGCGCGTGACGCCGGAACTCGATCTGAGCCTGGGGCTCCAAAACCTGCTGGACGACCGGCACCCGGAGTTCATCTCTGAGATTCTGACGCGGCAGACCGAGATCGGCCGCAGCGTCTATGGGAGAGTGACGTGGCGGTTCTGAACCTTCGATGGCGGGCGAGCGGGGAGGGGAGGCGCGGTTATTCCCAAGCGAGCCCCCGCAGAGCGGGCGAATCTTGGAATAGAGGCGCAGCGCGCACCCAAGGGGTAGGAAGCTCTTGAGCAAGCGGGCGGTCACTGTTTCACCTCGGGGCCGGGGCAGGGCGCTGACGAAAGTGTGTGGTCTGCTCTTTGCGCTCGCGGCTTCCTGGATTCTGAGCGGACAGGGTGGCAACCCGGCCCCGCCGGCGGCGAGCCTGGAGTACCAGGTCAAAGCCGCGTTTCTTTACAATTTTGCGAAATTTGTGGAGTGGCCGGCCGATAAGCCAGGAGGCGGACCATTCGTAGTCGGCGTGTTGGGCAAGGACCCGTTTGGCGCCGCTCTCGATCAGGCCTTTGGCGGCAAAACGATCAACGGCCGGGCCCCGCAGATCTGGCGAATCACCGGAGTCGCGGAAGCCAGGCAGTGCCAGATCCTGTTCGTCAGCTCGTCGGAAGCGAAGCGGCTGCCGGAAATTCTCGGCACGCTGCGCAGCGCCAGCGTCCTCACGGTCAGCGAAATCGAAGATTTTGCTGAAAGCGGAGGCATGATCAGGCTGCGGACCGAAGAGAACAAGGTCCGGCTGGAAATCAACGTTGACGCAGCCACGCAGGCCGGAATCCGCATCAGTTCGAAGCTGCTGGCGCTGGCGCGGGTGGTGCGAGGAGAAGCGAGAACGGCCAAACACTAAGATGTGGGCATTTCGGGATTTTTCAATCCGGCGGAAGCTGACGCTGCTCATGATGCTCACCAGCAGCATCGCGCTGCTGCTGGCCTGCGGGGCATTTATCGCCTACGAGCTGGTGGCCTATCGCAACCAGGCGCTGAGCGAGCTGACCACGGTGGCGGAGATGATCGGCTCCAACAGCACTGCCGCGCTGGCGTTCGAGGACCACAAGGCGGCGTCGGAAACGCTGGGGGCGCTGCGGGCCGATACCCACATCACGGCCGCCGTCGTCTACGACAAGGATGGAGCCGTGTTCGCGGGCTATGCGCGAGATGGCGGCGCTTTGCTTCCACCCCGGATGCGGGCGGACGGTCATTCCTTCGAGGGAGATATGGTGCTGCTGTTCCGGCCCATTGTGCTCGATCGGGACAGAGTCGGCACTATCTACATCCGCTCCGACCTGCGCCAGGTGTACGCTCGACTGCAGCGATATATCGAAATCGCGGGCTTGGTGATGCTGGCCTCGGTCCTGGTGGCGTTCCTGCTTTCCTCCAAGCTGCAGCGCATCATCTCGGAGCCGGTGTTGAACCTGGTGGAAACAGCCAGACAGGTTTCGGAGGAGAAGAACTACCGCGTCCGGGCAGTAAAGCGGGGGAACGACGAGCTGGGCATTCTTACCGATGCCGTCAACGAGATGCTGGCGCAGATTGAGACCCGCAAGAAGGCCGCGGAGCGCCACCAGGAGCGGCTGGAAGAAGAGGTGGCCGCGCGGACCTCCGATCTGACGCAGCTCAACGCCGATCTGACCGTGGCCAAGGACAAGGCCGAAGAGGGGGCGCGGCTGAAGAGCGAGTTCCTGGCCAACATGAGCCACGAAATCCGCACGCCCATGAACGGCATCCTCGGGATGACCGAGCTGGCGCTCGACACCGCGCTCACCGCCGAGCAGCGCGATTACCTGAAAATGGTGAAAAGCTCGGCGGATTCGCTGCTGACCGTCATCAACGACATTCTGGACTTTTCCAAGATCGAGGCGCAGAAGCTCGAGCTGGCGCTGGTGGAGTTCGACGTGCAGGCGCTGGTGGGCAACACGATGAAGGCGCTGGCGCTGCCCGCGCAGCAAAAAGGGCTGGAGGTGCTTTGCGAGGCCCGGCCGGAGGCGCCGGAGATGGTGGTCGGCGACCCGAATCGCCTCCGCCAGGTCCTGGTGAACCTGGTGGGCAACGCGATCAAGTTCACCGAGCGCGGAGAAGTGCGGGTCACCATCGAGGTGGACTCGCAAACCGAAAGCGAAGTGTGGCTGCGGTTCCGGGTGGCTGACACCGGCGTGGGCATTGCGAAGCACAAGCAAGGCGAGATTTTCGAAGCGTTCATACAGGGCGACGGCTCCACCACGCGCCGCTACGGCGGGACCGGACTGGGCCTTTCCATCTCCCGCCAGTTGGTTCGCCTGATGGGCGGCGATCTTACGGTCGAGAGCCAGCCGGGCCAAGGCAGTTTGTTTCAGTTTCGGGCGCGCTTCGGGAAAACGGACGCCCGCGCCACCCCGCCGGTCGCGGCCGATCCTGCCGTGCTGCGCGACCTGGACGTGCTGGTGGTGGACGACAACGCCACTAACCGGCGGATTCTGTGCGAAGTTCTCACCGGCTGGGGCATGCGGGTCACCGCGGCCGAGAGCGGGGCGGCGGGGCTTGGCATGATGAGGGAAGCGCGAAACGCGGGACGATCCTACCGCCTGGTCCTGCTCGACGCGCAGATGCCGGGCATGGATGGCTTCGAGCTCGCCCGGCGAATCCGGGAAGATGCGGGGCTGGCGGCCGCGACCCTGCTGATGCTGACTTCCTCCTCCGGCCAGGGCGACGCCGGGCGGCCGCGCCAGTCAGGCATCCGCTACTGCCTCACCAAGCCCGTCACCCAGGCCGAGCTGCGCGCGGCCGTTCTGCGCGCCCTGGCCGGTGAGCCCTCCGGGGAAAAATCGGATACCGATACGAAGCCGGCTTTGGTGGAGCAGCCGCTGCGCCCCCTGCGCGTTCTCCTGGCGGAGGACAACCTGGTCAATCAGAGACTGGCGGTGCGGCTCCTCGAGAAGTGGGGGCACCACGTGAATGTGGCGAACAACGGAAAAGAAGCGCTGGCCGCTCTCGGCGAAGAGGCATTTGACGTGATCCTGATGGACGTCCAGATGCCGGAGATGGGGGGATTTGAAGCGACCAGCGTCATACGGGAGGCGGAGAAGATGACCGGCGAGCACATTCCCATCATCGCCCTGACCGCCCACGCCATGAATGAAGACCGCGAGCGCTGCCTGCGGGCGGGGATGGATGGCTACGTTTCAAAACCCATTTTGCCGCGCCATTTATTCGAGGCAATCGAGCGGCTGACGGCGGCGCCGGTGGCGGGCTGAAAAAGGCCCCCGGGCCGGTCAGCTCTGCTGGCGGCCATTGCCGCTGTGACGGATGTAACGCTCGACGGTTTCTGCCAGACTCCGCTGCTGCTCAGCCAGGGCCGCCATTTGGACCGCCAGGCCATCGATTCTGGCGCTGAGCCGGGAGTCCAACTCGGCCAAAGCAGCAACAAACGAAGCCTGATTTTGGGCGACGACGGCCACGGCTTCGGTCAACTGGTCGACCCTCCCCGTAAGTTGGTCGAGCCTCCCCGTCAGCTTTTCCAGGTTGCCCTCCAGGCGGTCCATCTTGCCTTCGATCGAGAGCAGCCATTGCTCGTGCATGTCGATGCGTTCTTCGAGCGTCATTGCTCACCAGGATAACATGTGAGCTCAGGTCTGAGGACCGGAAGGGCGTTGAAGTGAGGGCGGCCGGCAAACGCGCAGTCTGCCGGCCGGCCCGGTTACATCAGCTCTTCGATGAAGCGGCGGGCGGCCTCCGGCGGCACACCCAGGTCGCGGTGGCAGAGCGGGCCGCCCTGCGCCAGCACCGGCTCGGCCTCGTGCAGGGAGGGCAGATCGGTCCTCTGGAAGAACTTGCCGATAGGGATCTCGTCGCCCCACAGCAGCGACTTTTCCATGGCGGCGACCCAGTCGGAGGGATCGTAAGCGGGGTCGTCCTCGAGCTTCTTCACGCGCGGCCGGAACCACTGATAGGTATTGTCGTGGTTGTAGGTGACGCAAGGGCTGAATACGTCGATGAAAGAAAAACCCTTGTGCTCGATGGCCTGCTTGATGATCTCGGTCAGGTGCTTCTGCTCGCCGCTGAAGCCGCGGGCGACGAACGTGGCGCCGGCGGCCAGGGCCAGCGAAATGGGGTTCACGGGGGCCTCGATGTTGCCGAACGGCATGCTCTTGGTCTTCATCCCGATGCGGCTGGTGGGCGAGGTCTGGCCGGTGGTGAGGCCGTAGATCTGGTTGTCCATCACGATGTAGAGCAGATCGACGTTCCGTCGCATGGTGTGCATGAAGTGGTTGCCGCCGATGCCGAAGCCGTCGCCGTCGCCGCCGGTGATCATGACGGTGAGGTCGTGGTTGGCCATCTTCACTCCCGTCGCCACGGCCAGAGCGCGGCCGTGCAGGGTGTGCATCCCGTAGGTATTGATGTAGCCCGGGAAGTTCGACGAGCAGCCGATGCCGCTGATGGTGACCACGTTGTGGTTGGGGATCTGCAGCTCGACGAAAGCCTTCTCGACCGCCGCCAGCACGCCGAAGTCGCCGCAGCCGGGACACCAGTCGGGGTCGGTCTTGCCCTTCAGATCGGCCATCGTGAGCTGCTTAGGAGGTTCTAGGGTTGTTGCCATCTTTGTCTTGTCTCCTCAAACTTTTCTTACGTCAAACCATGATTTCGTGCGTCGGGACGGAAAGATGCGTCTTTCCGGCCAACTGCTCTTTCACCGCCTCCACAATGTGATGCGGCATGAACGGCTCCCCGTCGTACTTGCGGATGTGGCCGTTGGGGGTGTAACTGGTCTCGCTGCGCAGATAGCGGGCGAACTGGCCGCTGTAGTTGTTCTCGACGATGATGGTGTGGCGGCAGCCCTTGAGAATGTCGACGATGGCGTCGCCCTTGAGCGGAACCAGCCACCGGATGGGGAGCTGATTGGCCGGGATGCCCTGCTCGGCGAGGATTTCGCAGGCTTCCTCGATGACGCCCTTCGTCGATCCCCACCCGATGAGCGTGACCTCGGCGTTCGCCGGGCCCAGGAGCTGGGGCGGCCGGACGGCGGCCTCGATGCCGGCGACCTTGCGCATGCGCTTCTCCATCATGGCCCGGCGCTTGTGCGGGTTGGTGAACTCGTCGCTGATGAGCACGCCGTCTTCATCGTGCTCGTCGGTGGCGGCAGTGTGCGTGTAGCCGGGCACGCCCGGAATGGCGCGGGGCGAGACGCCGCTCGCGGTGATCAAATAGCGCTTGTAGGCGCCGTTGCCGTCGCCGTTGGCGGAGGTGATCAATTCGCCGCGGTCGATGGGCGGGTTGAAGTTGAGTTCCTTGGGATCGACGCTCAGCCGGCCTTCGGACTCCAGCAGATCGCTGAGGACGATGCCCGGGCACTGGAAGCGGTCGACGATGTTGAACATCTCCGGGATGAGCTTGAAGCAGTCACCGATGTCGGTGGGCGCGGCGATCACGCGCGGGTAATCGCCGAAGGCGGCGCCCAGCATCTGCCAGAGGTCGCCCTGTTCGGTCTTGGTGGGAACGCCGGTCGAAGGGCCGGCGCGCTGGCAGTCGATCACCACGACCGGCGTTTCAATCATGGCCGCCATCCCGAGGCCTTCGCTCATCAGGGCGAAGCCGCCGCCGGAGGTGGCGCACATGGCGCGGCAGCCCGCGTGGGCGGCGCCGATAGCCATGTTGATGACGCCGATTTCGTCTTCCACCTGCCGCACCATGATGCCGGCCTGCCGCGCGTGAGCGGCCATCCAGTGGAGCACGCCCGTCGAAGGCGACATCGGGTA
>DASQHK010000150.1:0-2046 GCA_035632135.1 Bryobacterales bacterium | reverse complement strand
CCGGCGGACCTCCCGACCTGGGAGCGCTAGCCTACCGCCCTTTGCTGGGGATCGCGCCCGCCGACCTGCGCTTCGCCGTCGCCGCCGGCCATCGCGATCCCCCGCCGCAGCGGATCGAGATTCAAAACGGCGGTGAGAGCCCGCTTTCGTGGTCCGCTCACGCGAGCGGCCAAAGCTGGCTGCGCCTCTCGGCAACCTCGGGCGCGACCCCGGCGGCCCTCGACGTCTCGGTGCGCGTCGCCGGACTCACCCCCGGAGCCTACACCGAAACCATCCAGATAACTCCGTCGCTCGAAGGCGAGTTGCCGGCGCTGGTGCGCGTAACGCTCGCCGTGGTCCCTTCGCCGCCCCGCCGCCGCTGACTCCAGCCGCGAATGGACGCGAATCAACGCGAATGACCTCCCAGCAGCCGGATCTTCACCCCGCCCCGAATCCACCGCCCGGGTTCGGCGAGGCCCGGAAAGTCTTCATAGTAGGTATTGAGCAGGTTGCTCACCTCAAAGAACGGCTGCACGCGCCTTCCCTGCCCGGTGACGGTCGCGTCCCACAGCGGCACGGTCCGCTGCCAGCTTCGGTTGAACGCCCCCAGCCGCATTCGCCCGACGGCCCAGCGGCCGAGCGGCGCGCGCGCGGTGAGCGCCACCGAGTTCTGGGGAAAATCGAACACGTATTGTGAAGCCACGCCCGGCGTCAGCTCGCGCGAGGCCCGGATGATCGTATAGCTCGCCCCTACCTCGGCGTGGCGCACCTTCTGCCGCCACTCGACCTGGCCGCCGTGAAAGTTGAGCCTCTCGAAATTCATCGCCTGCCAGATGCTGGCGCCGGCGGGCCGCACAAAGTCGATGGTGTCCCGCTCGCGCCGCTCGAACCAGGTGGCCGAGAGCGTCGTGCCGCGCGGGCCCCACCAGTCCAGGCCCGCTTCATACGTCCAGGCGCTTTCCGGCTGCAGGTGGGGGTTTCCGATGTTCGCTGGGTCGTGGTAGTACAGCTCGGTGTAGGTTGGGATGCGGAACGCGTGGCCCAGGCTCGCTCGCGCCTTCAGGCCGCCGGCGACCCGCACCCCGGCGGCCAGCGTGGGGCTGGCCACGCCGCGCCACGTCCGGTAAACCTCCTCGCGCAAGCCGGCGGTCAGCGTCAGCCTTGCGACCGGCCGCGCTTCGAAAACAAAGTATCCGGACGCCCGCGCGCGCTGGTGGCCGCCCAGGTTGGTGCTGGCGATCGATTCCGAAATTGCTTCCAGCCCGCCGGTGAACTGCGTCGTCGCCGCAATCGCGTGATGGTACGCATAGCCGGCTTCCCACGACTGGTCGGTGTGAAAATTCTGAAACACGTCGGGCTGATCGCGGAACAGCACGTAATGGTCGCGGTGCCGGCGGTAAGAAAACGTGAAGCGGTGATCGCCCGCGGTCTGCGTCGCGGCCACCAGCGTTGTGCCCGTCTTCTCCCACGACGGATAAGCGCCGTAAAAGCCATTCGCGCCGAATGGGCGGTCGTTGTAGGCGACGAGCACACTCGTCGAGCCGAACCGCTCATCCAGAAACGTTTCGCCGGCGGCGGCGAAATTGCGATAGTCGCGCCCGGTGCGAAAGCCGGTGGAGAAATCGCGCGACACGCCAAACTGCTGGCTCCAGCGCCCCAGCCGGAAGCCGCCCGAGGCGGCCTCGCGGTTCCATCCGAAATCGCCGAGGCCGGAGGAGAGACTCAGCTCGGTGGCCTCGGGCCGCCGCGTGATTACGTTGATCGCGCCGCCCGTTGCGTCCGAGCCGTAGAGCGTGGAGCCCGAGCCGTGCAGCACCTCCATGCGCGAAACGGTTTCGAGCGGCAGCGGCAGGTCCAGGTTGTGGTGCCCGGACTGCACGTCATTCACCCGGATGCCGTCCACCAGCACCAGCGTCTGGCTGAAGGTCGCGCCGCGAATGCCCACGTCGGCCTGCGTGCCGTCGGGGCCGCGCTCGCGCACGTCGACGGCGCTGTCGGTTTTGAGCAGCGCGGCGAGCGAATCGCCGGGCGCGACGGCGTTCTCCACCGGAATTACCGTGATGCTGC
>DASQHK010000149.1:0-4485 GCA_035632135.1 Bryobacterales bacterium | reverse complement strand
GCAGCCGGCCACGCCACGCCGCGAGCCGGGCTTTCCAGCCGGCGCCGGGCCACGTGAGCGTGGCCGCTTCCTTTGGCGGTTCCTTCACGCACTCGATCGCGGCCCAGCCTCCGGCCGGCGCCTGCACGTCGATCTTCGCCGGCCCGCTCAGCCGCGTGTTAGAAATTTTTTCACCGGTGAGTTTTCCGGTTCGGTCGTACTGCCGCAGCCACCAAAACTCTCCGCGCAAAGCGACTTCGGCCGCGCCCGAGGAGGTCCGCACCACATAGCGGCCCTGGTCGTTGACGCCACCGCCGAACTCGCGCAGCGACACGAACTGATAGCCCGCTTCGCGCACGCCTCGCACGATCTCGGCCAGCAGCGCCGGATCGAGAAACGGGTGAAAGTAGAACGACGCCACCGCGTCCCGCACCACTCGCAGATTCTTGGCGTGCTCCATGATAGGTTTCGGGTCGGGATTGTCGGCTGGCACGTAGCCCAGGTTCTCCGGCACGACGTAGCGCCCGAACTGATCCACCACCGGGTAGGGAAAATACTGGATCGCGCCAACGTCGGGCGTGGCCATGGTCCGGCCATAAAACAGCGAGAAGACCTGGGCCATCGTCCGGTAGTCGGTTTCGGAAGCACCATAGTGCGGCGTTTCGTACGCTACGGGGAAAATACGGTTGGAGAAACATTCGGCGAGGCCCTGTTGCAGGTGGTCGAGCACCAGCTTGGGGGAATCGCGCAAAATCGGCCGGCCGCCGATGTCATCCCAGAACTCGTAGTCATCGCCGCTCGCGCCGCGATACTGGTGCGTGGTGCCGTGCATCACCGGCGTGCCGCCGCGGGCAATCATGTAGTGAATCGCATCCACCAGCGACTGGCGGTCGGAGAGGTATACTTCAAAGCCCTTGGCCGGGTTGCGGAAGATGGGAATCACCGCGATCTGGAACGGCACGCGATGGGCGGCGAGCAGGTCGGCCACGGCGCGCAGATCGCCGGGGTCAATTTCCGTGCTGACGTCCTCGATGCGCACCAGCGCTTTCGCCTGCGCGGGATGATTGATTTCCAGAATGTCGTGCAGCAGGTCACAAAAGACGAGGTAGCGGTCGCCTTCCTCGGAGAAAGAAAAGGGCTGGTCGGCGAAATACCAGAAGCGCTTCTGCCGGACCGCGTACGGGCGCGTGACCTTCTCGTCGTCGGTGGCCGTGGCCAGCACCTGCACCGCAGCCGGGTCGGTGATGGAGATGATGTTCAGGTCGGGGTCTTCTTTGGGCAGCGTGACGCCCTTGTAGGACAGTTCGCGGAACTCCAGGTCGTCTCTGTAGTCCACATAGGTAAAGCCGAACTGGCGCCGGCCTTCTGGCGTGTTGACCAGGCTGCCAATGTGGCGGCCAATCCAGCAGAAGGGCTGTTGGGAGGCCCGCACATCAGCGAGAAAGCCTGCCGGGAAGCGCGTGCCGGTCACCGTGCCGGCGAAGAAGCCGGCGCGATAGCGGGCGAGCTGGCCGGGCCGGTAGCTGGCGATCGGGAAAATCTCCGCCCGCAGGCCAAAGTGGCCGAGCAGGTTCTGGATGTTGTGGGCGTCGAGGTAGCCTTCCGAGAGGGGCCTGCTGGCCCCATCATAAAGGATGGCGACGGTAGCAGGATCAGGCGCCGCGCCTGGAGAAGCGGGCTGCGCGGCGGCCGTCGAAACCGCCAGCAGGATCAGAGCTATGCTTTTGCATCCTAAGGCCACGTATCCGCACACCCAGACCGCACGTATAGTACCAATCGTACCGGGCTGGCGGGAGCCGGTAACTGCCCGTTTTCTCACCCCAAAAGTGCCCTAAACCCATGCTCCGGCCAGCCAGTCGCGGCGGCGGGAGAAATTTTGGCCCCGCTCGGGCGGGCAAAAACTACGCAGCCATGCGGCGGCTGGGGAACGGGTGCTGCGGCAGCTCAGGCACTCACGCTGCGGCGGCGGGGGCGAGGCCGGGTCCGCGCCCGGACTCGGGCCGGCCGGTAAAGTTGATTTTTCTTGATGTAGCGGGCCACCGCCAGCGGCAGTAATCCGCGCGTGCTGATCCCCGATTCGAGGCGGCGCCGGATCTCCGAGGAGGAAACCGGATTGTTCACCGAGCGCAGCCAGTGCACCCGTGCACCCGGCGGGACCATCGCTTCGTCCAGCACGAAGCCCGGCCGGTTGACCACCACAAACTCGATCTCAGCGATCACCTGCCGCCAGTGGTACCAGCTTGCCAGTTCGGCGAAAGCGTCGGCCCCGATCAGAAAGAACAGCCGATCGTGCGTAGTCAGGCGGTCGGCCACGCGGCGGATGGTCTGAATGCTGTAGTTGCGCCCGTGATCGTGGTCCGGCGCCTCCAGGCGCGAGGGCTCGAAGGCCGGATGCTCCTGGCAGGCCAGCCGCACCATCTCGTAGCGGTGTTCGTAGTCGGCCCCGCAGCGCCCCGGCTTGTGAGGAGGCTGGCTGGCCGGCACAAACAGAATGCGGTCGAGAAAGTACTCACGCCTGGCGGCGCGGGCCACTTCCAGGTGGGCGTTATGAACCGGATCGAAGGTGCCGCCGAAAATCGCCAGATTCACGCTGTTGCCGTTTGTTGTAAGCGCGCCTCCCGAACACGTTCCGCCATCGCGAACTTCAACTGGGCCAGGCCGGTTCCGGTGACCGCCGAGATGGCAAAGAACGGCAGGTCCCGCTCTCGACAAAAAGCTTCCAGTTTCTCGATGCGCTCGGGATTCTGCGCCGCGTCAATCTTGGATGCTACAACGAGAACGGGCTTTTCGGCAAGCCGGGGATTAAAACTGGCCAGCTCGGCCAGGATGACGTGGTAATCCTGGACCGGGTCCCGGTCGCTGGCGGAGCTGACGTCAATGAGGTGAACCAGCAGCCGGGTGCGCTCGATGTGGCGCAAAAAGCGGGTTCCCAGGCCGTGACCGAGGTGCGCGCCCTCGATCAGCCCGGGGATGTCGGCCACCACAAAGCTGTCGTATTCGTCGATGGAAACGACGCCCAGGTTGGGCTGAAGGGTGGTGAAGGGGTAGTCGGCGATCTTGGGGCGCGCCGCCGAGATCCGCGAAATCAACGTGGATTTGCCCGCGTTGGGGTAGCCGATCAGCCCTACGTCGGCGAGCAGCTTCAGCTCCAGGCGCAGCCGCCGCTCCTCGCCCGGAAAGCCGGGCTCGCACTCGCGGGGCGCCTGGTGCGTGGCGGTCGCAAAGCGCGCGTTACCCCGGCCCCCGCGCCCGCCCCGGGCCATCACGACCGCTTCGTCCGGCCGCGCGAAATCGTGCAGCAGCTCGCCCGAGTCCGCGTCGTAAACGAGCGTCCCGACCGGAACCTTCAGGACCATATCCTGCCCGTCGTGGCCGGTGCGGTTGCTGCCCTCGCCGTGGCGGCCCCGCTCGGCCTTGTGCTCGGGATTAAAACGGAAATGCACCAGCGTGTTGTGGCGCTCGCTGGCCTGTAGGATGACATCGCCGCCCTTGCCGCCGTCGCCCCCGCTGGGGCCACCGCGCGGAACATATTTCTCGCGCCGGAACGCCAGGCAGCCGTCGCCGCCGTCGCCGGCCTTGATGTAGATTTTGACTTCGTCGATGAACACGGTGGGACGGGGACGCTCCCGGGATGCCTCAGATCCAGTTCCCGCTGCGCCCAGAAACAGAAGAGGCGGAAGAGCCTGTCGGATTTTGTGCCACCCATCAGGTGGCTCTCCGCTCCGTTCGGGTGGAGTGCCGTCCGGCGTCTTCCGCCTAACTCGATCCAGTTCTATTATGACGCCGTTCGAAGCGAAGTCAAGATGCAAGTCAGAATATAGTGCGAAAAAACGATCTTACGCTTGCGCCGCAGCAGGTTCTACGTGATTCGCGTCACGAATGTGGACGAATTTTCCGTGACGTCCCCGATCCACAAACTCCACTATCCCGGTGACCTTGGCGAAAAGCGTATCGTCTTTGCCCCGTCCAACGTTGTCGCCCGGCTGGATGCGGGTGCCGCGCTGTCTGACTAAGATGGAGCCGCCTGTCACCAGTTGCCCGCCGAAGCGTTTCACTCCCAGCCGCTGCGACTGCGAGTCGCGGCCGTTTCGCGAGCTGCCTAAACCTTTTTTGTGCGCCATTACAGCACCACCTCGCTGATCTTCACCTGCGTATAATTCTGCCGGTGCCCGATGGTGCGCTTGTACTGCTTCTTGCGCTTGAACTTGAACACGGTGACTTTTTTAGCCCGGCCGCTGGCGGTGATGGTGCCCTTCACGCGCGCCGTGGCCACGTCACCGCCGGCCAGCATTTCGCCGCTATCCTTCGCCACCGCCAGCACCTGCGAAAACTCCACCGGCTCGTTCACTGCGCCCGGCAGCGTCTCTACCCGAATCTCGTCTCCCGGGGCCACGCGGTACTGCTTGCCCCCGGTCTCAATGATGGCGTACATCTGACGACTCCCCTGGTTGAGAATTCAACTTATAATCGTACCATAAGGCAGCGGCGACGAGTCACCTATATGTC
>DASQHK010000148.1:0-18506 GCA_035632135.1 Bryobacterales bacterium | reverse complement strand
GCCCTCGCGATTGGAGCGCTGGTGGTGATAAAAACCAACCGCGAAGTGGATCAGTGCTTGCAAGAACAGGCGCTTAGGCCCGCGCGCCGGCATCCAGATTTCTTCGAGCGCCTCGTGACACTCGAAAAACTGACGGCCGTTAAACAAAGCGATGCCGCGGGCCATGATACGATGAAACTCAGGGGCCATTGCGTTCATCTTATCTTCGCCGCGCATGTTTGTTGACAACGAGCGCAAGCAGCGGGAAAGCCGTTACGAATCGGAAGGCCGCTTGCCGCCCGGCCAGTCTCTCACGCTGAAATGGCCGGTGCTGCACGAAGGCCCCATTCCGCGCTTCGACGCGGCGCGGTGGGACTTTGCAGTTCGCGGGCTGGTGGAACACGCGCTGCGCCTCACCTGGCAGGAGTTTACCGCGCTGCCACAAGTGCGCGTGACCGCCGACTTTCACTGCGTCACGGCGTGGAGCAAGTTCGACAACGAGTGGACCGGCGTGCTGTTCCGCGTGATCGCGGAGATGGCCCAGCCGCGGCCCGAGGCGCGCTACGTCATGGTCCACGGCGAGAACGGCTACACCACCAACGTGCCGCTCGCCGACCTGATGCGCGATAACGTGCTGCTCGCCACCGCCCACACCCCCGAGCCGCTGACGCCCGAGCACGGCGGGCCGCTGCGCCTCATCGTGCCGCACCTCTACGCCTGGAAGAGCGCGAAGTGGGTGCGGGGGCTCGATTTCATGGACCGCGACCGCGCCGGATACTGGGAGAGCGTGGGCTACCACATGTACGGCGATCCCTTCCGCGAGCAGCGCTATCACGGGCAATGATTCTCGACCGCCTCTTCAAACGCCGGCTGGTTGCGCAGCCAGTGCTGCACGGCGCGCCGCCGGTACGCCGTCAGAAGACCTATTCAGCCCAGACGGGCTTCGTCTACCAGTATTATTACGAGGGCTACCGCGAGAGCGAGCGCGCGGGCCGGCCCGGAAACGAGTACGTTTTCCAGATCAGCTCCGACCGCAAGGCGTCGTTTCCGCTGACGGTGTTTCTGCCCCGTGCGGCCGTGGAAGCCTGGCAACAAGGCCACGGCCGCCAGCTCATCGCCACCGAGCAATATGCAGCCGTGAAGATGGCGCTGTTCGAGGTTTTTGACGAGCGCGCCGACCTGGGCCCCGCCAACGCCGAAGTCGAGATCGCCCCGGCGGATATGGAGCGCCTGCTCGGCGTGCTCGACATCGACTAGCGCGTCCGCAATTCCTGCTGGATGCGTTCCGCTAGAAACGCCTTCACCAGAGACTGATACGGCATGTCGCGCTTGTTGGCGAGCAGCTTCAGCTCCTCGATCATCGTCTGCGGCAGCCGGATCGATATTGTCTTCAGCGACGGCCGCAGCTTCGACAGCACTAGCCGCTTGCCCCGGTTCCAATCCAGGTATTCGGTTGAATCGTGCGACGCCCAAAAGTTCCGCTCCGCAGCCTCGCTTTTGAATCTGGGCAGCTTCTTCCTCATTACGACAGGTACACCCCTCTTTCCTTACGACTCATGTCCCTGGCCGAGATCACACGAATCAGGTTTCCACGAATCGTGAATACCACGAACAGCAGCCTCCCACTATCCGTCTGGCCAAGAGCATAGAACCTTTGTTCCGTGTGCGAGTGCTCCTCGTCCGCTACGATCAACGGAACGTTCAAGAAGACCTCTTCGCATTCCCTCGGAGCAACGCGATGTTTGCGCCAGATCTTTTCGGCATTGTGCGCATCCCACTCGAACTCGCCGCATTCCAGCAGAGGGCCAAGATCATCCACGTGTTACCCGCCGCCGTATACATTCATAGTATACCAATCTT
The DNA here is from genome assembly GCA_035632135.1 of Bryobacterales bacterium. Lineage (GTDB taxonomy): Bacteria > Acidobacteriota > Terriglobia > Bryobacterales > JACQDG01 > DASQHK01. The sequence continues at coordinate 16,667 of DASQHK010000148.1, read as the reverse complement.
CTCATCGAACAGCGCTGGAAACACGAGCGGAAACGGCGGGCCGGACGACGTCACTTTTTCGGCGCCAAGTGGCGGTAGAAGCCGAGGTCGGCGCCGGTCAGCAGCTTGGTGGCGTAGAGGATCTGGCCCGCGTGCAGAGCGAAGTGTTCCGTCACGTGGTGGATGGCTTCGAGCACGGTGACATCGTAATTCTGGATGCGGCGGGGCTGGGTCAGGTCGTCGGTGGTCAGGCGCCCGAGGACGGCGTCGGCGTCGCGCACGGCGGCCCGCAGCCGCTCGCGCAGGTCGTTGGCCGGCAGCGCCTCGCGCTGGGCGAACTCGGCGTCGCGATTGCGCATGTCCGCCGTGTCGCCTACTCCTGATACAATCCACTGCCGGACGTTGCCGGCCAGGTGCAGCATCAGGTTGCCGACGGCGTTGCTGTTGTCGGCGCCGCGCCACCAGATCTGCTCCGGAGTCAGTTGGTCCACGCACTTCTCGATGCGCGCGAGCCAGGTGGCGAATGTCTGGCGCGAAGACGCCAGGAACTGCTGAGTGATGTCGGCCGGCATTGCGCTACCTCGCCTGATACGTCTTGCTGAAGCCGTTGCGGCTGTTGGTGACGGTGAATTTGCCGTTCGGCTCGACGGACGCCTTCAGCCAGCGGCCCGGGCAGCCGTCTTCCTGGCCCAGGTTGGCGGTCAACTGCTCGCTGGTGTTGTGCGCGTCATCCGTGCCGAGGGCGCGGTGCACCTGCCAGATATCCTCGATGCCGGGAATCTGCTTCAGCGTCTCATACACCACCGCCGTGCCGCCCTTGCGCGGGCCGTTGTTGAGAATGGCCACCTCGGGCTGGATGGCCAGCAGGTGCTGTGGCGCGCCGGACATGTCCATGCCGTGATGAGTTACCTGCAACAGGTCGATCTTGCCCACGCGATTTTCGGGGCAGGCCAGCTCACTCTCTTTGTTCCAGGTGAGGTCGCCCAGGTCCAGGAACTGAAACTTGCCGTAACTGAGCAGGAAGCCCACGCTGCGGGCGTTCTCGCTTGCGTCGGGCTGGTGGAGCTTCGCGTCCCGGCACAGCGCCGCGTTTGGCCCGCCGCCATTGATGGAGTGGGAAATCACTTCGCCGTTGGCGGTGACGACGGTGACATCAACGCCTTTCAGCGGGAGGTGATCCCCTGGCTTGACGGTGATGCGCTTGTCCGGCGTGGCCAGTTTCCGGTAGGCGGCCCAGTTCTGGGCGTCGGCTCCGCCGCTGGTCTCCGCGCGGTCTCCGTGATCGATGTAGTGGCCGATCGGAAGCATCTTCGCGAGGGCCTCCAGGCCCCCCACGTGGTCCATGTGAAAGTGCGTCACTTCGAAGTAGTCGAGCTTCTTCAAGCCGGCCTGCTTGGTGACGACCTCATAGACGCGCTTGGCGTCGCGGTCATCGGGCTTGCGCCAGCCGGTATCGACCAGCAGCGAAGTTCCACCCGGCGAGACGATCAGCGTGGCCGCCCCGCCTTCCACGTCGATCCAGTAAATATCGAGGTTTTTGCCGCTCAGCGAAACGCAGAAAAGCAGCGCCAGCGATACGATCCAGCCACGAAACATGGGGCCTCCGGTGGGCGCGTTCGAGCGCACCCCGCTATAATAGTACGCAGATGGGGTTTCTGGACAACCTGGAAAACGACCTCAAGAACGCCGAGGCCGCCGCCGAGCGAGATCCGGGGGAGATCGCCCGGCAACAGGCCGCCCGCGAAGCCCAGCGCGCCGCGGCGCTGGCGGCCGCGCCCCACGCCCAGCAATTGCGCACCTCGAAATTCACGGCCGATCTGCTCAACCACGCGGCCGTGCTCGGCCGCGGCCGCCGGCTCCACGTGCGGGTGGCGTGGGTCGGCCCGGCCCTGCGGCTGCAAGCCCAGGATCACGTTCTGGAGCTGCAGCCCACCCCTGAGGGGATCGTCGCCCGCTTCCTGCGGGCCGGCGCGGAAGCCGAATCGTTTCCAGTGGAGCTTTCCTCGAGCGCCGAGGCCCTCGCCCACCGCTGGCTCGATTCGATCACGGCGGAATCCGATAAACCCGCACACTGAGCGCGCCGGCGCGGAAGGTTTGAACCGGCGCGACCGCGCCGACGAGCCGTGCCACGCGGGCTTCTCCGGCATCGGCGGGAGAAAAGTCGCTCCACACCGCGATCCACTCCGGCAGCTTTCCAGGCGGCGGCGCCGGCAGCAGGCGATCTCGCCCCAGCCGCGACTGGATGAGCGTTCGCTGGTAGTCCTCGGCAGAGGTGTCGATCCCCGCCGGCGCATCGCGCAGCATCGCCTTTGCCAGCACGAGCGCGCGGTCGCCGGGTCGGAGCGTTGCATCCAGGTAGCGGGCCAGGCGGTAGGCAAGCTGGACCTGGGGCTCGGCGGCCGCCTGCGCCACGAAGCGGGCGGCGGTGAAAATGCCGAGGGCGACGCCGGCCGCGGCCAGCGCCAGTTGCACCCGCCGAGTCCAAAGGCCGCTACGCCAGCCGCTCCAGCCAAGTCCGAGCCCGGCCAGCAGGATTGTCGCAGCAATGGGCAAGTGCGCTTCCCGCGCGCTCACGAAGCGCTCGGGGCCGAGCGGGCTGCCGTGAGCGGAAAACAGAATCCCCACCAGGAAAATCACCAGGAACGCGGCGAGGACGGCGAAGCGCGGCTTGCGCAGCCAGCGCTCCTTCCACACGATCCACAGACCCAGGCCGGCCAGCAGCAGCTCCGGAAGGGGCGTGTTCTTGACCGTGATCCATACCAGGTAGACATAGCGCTCGAGCCGCAGGGCCGAAATCGAGGTGGTCAGCACTGAAGTTCCCGCCGGCGAGAGCCCGGCGTTGTAGAGGACCCAGGCCAGCGGCGCCCACCCGAACAGGGCGCCCGCGCGGAGCCACTCGATGGGCCGGCCGGGGTGCCCGATGCCGGCGGCCACCACGAGCACCGGGCACGCCGCCCAAGCTTCGTAGCGCGTCAGGCAGGCGAACGCCAGGCACAAGCTGGCCGCCGGGAGATTTTCCGTGAAAAAGAAGTGGAAGGCGAAAGCCAGCGCCGCCAACATCAGAATTTCCTGGTACGGAACAATCGAGTAGGCCAGCAGGAGCGGATTGGCCACGAAGAACAGCGCCGCCCAAAACGCGGCGGCGCGATCCATGAGGTCCGTCGCCAGATAATAGAAGCCTACGCCGGCCACGGCGCCCAGCAACGCCATCCAGCAGCGGATCAGTAAGGGGTCGGTAGATATTCTGGATAAGTAGTGGATGGATGCCTGCAGCGCGGGCAACTGGTGCAAGATCAGGATGCGCTCGCGATTGGCAAGGCGCGTGACGGCGTCACCGCCGAAAATTGGCGGGTAGCGGACGATCAGCCACGCCCGCAGCGCCAAGCCCGATATGAGCAGGATGGCCGCGTGGGAAGCGGCCGGGCCGGCGGCTGGCTTCGCCGAAAAGGATCGTGGCACCCGCCGATTGTACCGCCTTGCAATCGGGCCCCCTCCCCGCATAGACTGGAACTTATCGCCATCGCATACCTGCCTTGATCTCTGTCATCATCCCCGTCAAGAACAGCAAGCGCGAGCTGGAGCGGTGCCTGACGGCGCTGGGGCAGTCGCGGTTTACCGACTACGAGTGCATTGTGGCCGATGACGGCTCCACCGACGGCTCGGCCGAGGCGGCCACTCGTTACGGCTGCCGCGTGATCCGGCGCAGCGAGAGCGGCGGGCCCGGGGCGGCGCGCAACACCGGCGCGCGGGAGGCCCGCGGCGACATTCTCTTCTTCATCGACGCCGACGTCTGCGTGCACCCCGATTCGCTCAGCCGCGTGGCCGAAGACTTCGCCGAAGATCCGTCCCTCGACGCTCTGATCGGCTCTTACGACGAAAATCCCGATTCACCCGATTTTCTCTCCCAGTACAAGAACCTGATGCATTGTTTCGTCCACCAGACGGGCAACGAGGCGGCCTCCACTTTCTGGGGCGGCTGCGGAGCGATTCGCCGCGCGGTGTTCGAGCAATATAGCGGCTTCAACGAAGGCTACGGCCGGCCGTCGATCGAGGACATCGAGCTGGGCTACCGGCTCAGCGCCGACGGCCGCCGGATCCTGCTCGACAAGAATCTGCAAGTGCAGCACTTGAAGGCCTGGAGCTTCTGGCGGCTGCTGAAGACGGACATCTTCGATCGTGGCATTCCGTGGACCGAGCTGATCCTGCGCGATGCGAACATGCCCAACGATCTGAACGTGCAGATCTCGCAGCGCATCAGCGTCGCCCTGGTCTACCTCATGCTGGCGGCCGTGGGCGCCATGGCGGTGCAATTCAAGGGGCTGTTCCTGGTTCCCTTGCTGCTCCTGCTGGTCCTGCTGCTTTCCGGCTACTGGTTTCACAACTGGCACACCGAGCAATCGCGGGGAAGACTGCTGCTGGGGATCGGGGCGCTGTTCGCGGCCTCCATCTACTTTGCCTGGCGGCACCACATGCTGTCGCTGATCCCGCCGCTGGCCGTCACCCTGGCGCTGATTTATCTCCAGCACCGCTTCCTGCGCGGCTCGCGGGGCTGGCGCGTCTACTCGCTGCTCACGGGCATCTGCCTGGGCGGCACGGCCATCTTCATTCTGAGCTTCATGCCGTACCACCCGATGGTGATTGCGCCGTTCGTGTTCCTGATCCTGGTGCTTTTCATCAACTCCCAGTTCTATGTATTTCTGCGGGGCCGCAAGAGTTTCCTGTTTGCGCTGGCGGCCATTCCCTTTCACTTGCTCTACCACTTTTACAACGGCATTTCGTTTTGCGCCGGCATGATCCTTTACTGGACGCGCCGCAAGCCCAGCCACCTGCCCGCGAAGCCCGCCCAACGCCCCGCCGACCCCGTCAAATGAGGGCCGGCCGCGCGATCCTTCAGAACTTTTTCAACCTCTCGGCGGGCGAAGCCATCGCGCGCCTGGTGAATTTCGCCGCTTTCGCCCACCTGGCGCGGGTGCTCGGGCGCGGGGAGTTCGGCTGGATCGGCTTTGTGATGACGGTAGTCACGTACCTGCTCATCCCCGTCTTGCAGGGCTTCGACTCGGTGGGCATCCGGGACGTGGCGCGCGACCGGGACCGCCTCCGAACCTACGCCGGCGGCATTCTCGCCATCCGCTTGCTGTCGGCCTTGCTCACCTATGCGGGCCTGTTTGCCGTGGTGAGGCTCGTCGCGCCCGCGCCGCCGATGCCGGCGCTCGTGCTGCTGTTCGGTCTTACGCTGTTCCCTGGCGCCCTGTCGCTCAAGTGGGCCTTCCAGGCAGTGGAACAAAACCGTCCGGTCGCGGCCGCCAATGTTGTGGCGCAGCTCGTTTTCGCCGCCGGGGCGTTCACGGTTCGCGGGCCGGAGCAGCTCTTGCTCATTCCTCTCTATTCGCTGGCCGGCGAGTCGGCCGGCGCCGCGGTGCTGCTGGGAACTTTCTTGGCTCGCTTCGGCTGGTTCCGGCTGGTCTTTGAACGGCGCTTCTGGAAAGAGCTGTTTCGCGAGTCCACGCCGCTGGCGGTTTCGAGCATTCTCGGCACGCTGCTGTTCAACTTCGACATCCTCGCTCTCGCCCGCTTTCGCGGCGCCTCGGCCGTGGGCGTCTACACTGCTGTCTATAAGCTGGTTCTGCTGTTCGCTACCCTGCTCACGCTGTTCCAGCTCAGCCTGTTTCCCACACTGTCGCGCGCTTACGCCGATGGCCGCAAGCTCGAAGAAATCGCCGGCCGCGTGCTGCATTTCGTCGCCGCCGCGTTCGTGCCGCTGGCCTTTGCGGGACCACTGCTGGCGCGGCCGCTGCTCGTGTTCCTGTTCGGGCCCGAGTATGCGGCCGGCGCGGCGACCCTCGCGATTCTGATGTGGTCGCTGCCTTTTATGGCGCTGCGCTCGGTGTTCCGCATTATCCTGGTGTCGTACAATCACCAGCGGCTCGACTTGCGGGCGGTGCTGGCGGGGACCATCACCAACGTGGGGCTCGACCTGGCGCTGGCGCCGCCGCTCGGCACGGTGGGCACGGCGATCTCCACGCTTAGCTCGGAAGTCGTCATTTTTGTTATGTCTTACCGATATATCTGGCGGCGCGTGGAGCCTGTTTCCGTCTGGCGTCACTGCGTGCGGCCAGCGGCTGCATCGCTGGTGATGTTCCTGGCGCTGTGGTTGCTGGCCGCCGCGCCGCTCGCCGCGCGGGTGGCGGCGGCGGGGATCGTCTATCTGGCTGCGCTGGTCCTGCTGCGCGGCCTCCACTGGAAGGAGATCGCGGCCCTGTATCGCGGCTAACCCTGTGTCCTCGCAAGCGCCGCACATCTTTTCTCCGGAATACTACCGGCGGCTGGGGTGGGTGGAGGAGCAGCACCCCTGGTCGAAGCACGTGCAGCGGCTGGCGCTCGCGCTGCTCGACCGCTTTGGCGGCGGCTCGATGGCGCGCGTGCTGGACGCCGGGTGCGGGGCGGGCTATTTCACACTGCTGTGGCGGGAGCAGAGCCGGCCGCGGCTGGCGGTGGGCCTCGATTCCTCCCTGGACGGCTTGATTCTCTGCCGCGGCCGCGGACTGCATGACGTGATCGCCGGCTCGGTCGCGGCGCTCAGCTTCCGCAGCGGCGCTTTCGATGCGGTTTACTGCGCCGACGTGCTCCAGCATCTTGACGCTGGCGCCGCCGCGCAAACTCTGGGTGAATTCGCGCGGGTGCTGCGCCCCGGCGGCCTGCTGCTGATCCGCACGGCGGCCCGGCGCGGCATCGGCTCCAAGAAGCACCGTGACGCGGCCGACTACCAGCAGTGGGAGCCCGCGAAGCTGGGTGCGGCGCTCGAGCCTTGCGCTTTGCGCATCGAGTGGATGTCGCTGGTGAACTGGCTGCCCTCGCTTGCCGCCGATCTGCGGGCGTATCGGCAGCCCGCGCCGGTGGGGGATGTCGGCTTGCACGTGGCCGCGAGCCCCATGGCTAGCCACGGCGGCGGCTTGGGCCAATCGCTGCTGTCCGGTTACTGGGCCGCCGAGCGCCTGGCGCTGCTGCGGCTGCGCTGGCGGCTGCCCGGCGGCCACACGCTGCTCTGCGTGGCGAGGAAACTGTGAGCGCCCCGGCTTCCGGCACGCGTCCCACCCTTTCGGTAATCGTGGCCTCTTACAACTCGCCAGCCACGCTCGAGAAGTGCCTGGAGTCGCTCACTGCCCAACTCGGTCCCGCCGACGAGCTGATTGTGGCGGACTGCTCGGATCAGGATCCACGACTCGCCTTCCAGCGCGAGTTTCAAAATGTTCACTATCTTAACTTTTCGAAGCGGCTCACCATCCCCGAGCTGCGCCGCGAAGCAATAAAAATTTCGCGGGGCGAGATTTTGTTGCTAACCGAAGGCCGCGTGGTTCCGTCATCTAGATGGGCCGCAATCTTGGCCGAAGCGCATGTCACCCACCCCCAAGCGCCGGCCGTGGGCGGCCCGATTGATTTTACCCCCACTTCCGCCTTCGATTCCGCAGTTTTTTTCTGCGAGTATGGCCGCCACATGCCACCCGTCCCGGACGGACCGTGCGAGGAGCTGTCCGGCGCCAACCTCAGCTACAAGCGCTGGGCACTCGACCTGTGCTGCGATCTGATCGATGCCGGCGCCTGGGAGCCGTTCTTGCACCGGCGCCTGGAGCAGCACGGCTATAGCCTGTGGCGGGCCAGCCAGGCTTCGGTTTGTTACCATAACTCTTTGTTTTTCAATTGGTTTTTCCGGCAGCGCTTCCATTACGGCCGCTGGTTTGCCGCCGCGCGGGTGGCAGGCGCGGGCCGGCTGCGGCGGCTGGTCTACGCGGCCTTTTGCCCCTTGCTGCCCGGGCTGCTCACATGGCGCCTCGGCCGCGCCGTCTTCGGGCGCGGCCGCCATCGGGCAGCGTTCCTGCGGGCGCTTCCCCTCATTCTGATCTTCCACGCCACCTGGTCGGTGGGCGAACTGTGCGGGTATCTGGCCGGTGCGGGAGCCAGCAACCGACAGATCTTTTGAGCATGCCCCCGCCACGCCTTTCGGTAGTCATCGCATCAGTGAATGGCCTCGGCTGCATTCTCGAATGCCTGGAAAAGCTTGAGGCTCTTCCAGAACGCGATCAGATGGAACTGCTGGTACTCGACCGCCGCACCGACGACACGGCGTCCACCATCGCCGCGCGCTTCCCGCGCGTGGTATTGCACGCCGGGCTAACCGGCCAGTCGATCCCCGAGCTGCGCTGGCGCGGGATACGGGCGGCGCGAGCGGACCTCATCGCCGTCATCGAAGACCACTGCCTGGTGACGCCGCAGTGGGCCGCCGAAATTCTGCGCTCGGCGGAAGCCGGCTACGGCGTGGTGGGCGGGCCGGTCGAGAACGGCAGCCGGGACCGCCTGCTCGACTGGGCGTTTTTCCTCGCCGAGTACAGCCCCTGCATGCCGCCGCTCGCGGAGGGCGAGGCCGAAGCGGTCCCGGGCAACAACGCGGTCTATCGCCGCAGCATTCTGCCGCTGGGCGAGCCAGCCTGGGCTCATGTGTGGGAGAGCTTTCTACAGAACGAGTTGCGAAGACGCGGCATAAGGGTTTTCCTGAACCCTGCGATGCTTGTTTACCACAAGAAGTCGTTCCGGCTGGGCGAGATGCTCTTGCAGCGGTTCCTCTATTCGCGCTCCTTCGCCGCCATGCGGGCGGAGCGGATGAATCGAGCTGGGCGGCTCTTCTACGCCGCCGCATCGCCTCCGCTGCCGGTGCTTCTCGTCTGGCGCATCTTTCGCTGCACGCGATTGAAGCGCCGCAACCTGCGCGAATTCCTGCTCGGCCTGCCCGTTATCCTCCTGTTTGTTCTCAGTTGGGCGGCGGGCGAAATGACCGGATACTTAACCGGTCCCGGCGACAGCCTGGCACGGGTGGAATAGCGACAGGCCACCGGCCAAGCCGGGGCCGTGTCGTGGCGAGGTTGAAGCGCTTCGCGGCTTCGTGAAACAATTGAGGATCGGAACGAGACCGGCATGTCTTCCCGCCAATTCCGCATTTCCCGGCGCGCGTGGCTGCTGTCGCTGTCGGGGCTTTCCCTGCTCCGGGGCGACGAGCCGAAGAACATTTCCTTTCCGCTGCAGGCGATCGAAGGGACGCTGACGCCGCCGGACCTTTTCTTCGTGCGCGATCACTTCACGGAGCCGGACGTTTCGCTGAGCGCGTGGAAGCTGAAGATCGAAGGGCGCGTGGCGAGGCCGCTGGAGATGACGTTTGCTGACATTCTGGAGTCGCCCACGAAGAAGCTCGAGGCGGTGCTCGAATGCGCCGGCAATGTGGCTTCGGGCTTTGCCGTCAGCAACGGCGTATGGGAGGGCGTGCCGATGGTGCATTTGCTGGAGCAGGCGAAGCCGGCGCCGGAGGCTTCGTCTGTGTTGCTCGAAGGTTCTGACACCGGCCGGCTGCTGCGGGATGCGCCCGATCTCCCGTACTCGCAGCTTGTGCCGCTCCAGAAGTGCTTGCAACCGGAGAGCCTGGTGACGTTCCGGGTGAACGATCGCTTTCTGCCCCGCCGCAACGGCTTTCCGGCGCGCGCGCTGCTGCCGGGCTGGTACGGGATGGATTCGGTGAAGTGGCTGCGGCGCATCGTCGTGCTGCGGCCGGGCGACAAGCCGGGCAGTTTTCACGAAAGCGGCCTGGATGAGCTTTACAACCGGCTCATGAAGACGCCCGGCGGACGGCGCGGCGCGGCCCGTGTCTCGCAAATTCTGGTCAAGTCGTCGATTGCCTACCCGCTCGATGGCGCGCGGCTGCCGGCGGCGACGCACATGGTGTGGGGATTTGCGTGGACCGGCGGAGGGACGATCCGCAGCGTGGAGTTCAGCGCCGATGGAGGTTCCTCGTGGAGCCCGGCCAAGCTGGAGTCAGCGCCCAAGCCGCTGGCCTGGGTGCGCTGGAGCTGCCGCTGGGCGGCGACGCCGGGCGAGCACGCGCTGCTGAGCCGCGCCACCGACCAGGCCGGACATCAGCAGCCGCTCGTGCGCGACCCGAGCCGCGAAGACGGCTACGAGCTGAACTGGTGCGCGCCCCTGCGCTGCTCGGTGAAGTGAACGCTATGCGGCTGCCATGGATCGCATTGGCCGGCCTGGCGCTTTTCACTGTTTCGCGGGCGTTCGCCTCCGAGTGCCCTCCCTCCAAACTCAGCCCGCCGGAAGCGGCCGCCCGCGCGCAGGGGCTGGAGCGAAAAGCGCAAGGGGAATTTCAGCGCCAGCAGTTTGCCGAGGCGGCTCGCGATCTGCAGGAGGCGGCGTGCCTGGCGCCTGCGGTCGCGCGGCTCCATTACGAGCTGGGCGCGGTGGAGGCCGCCGGAGACAACCTGGCCGGGGCGCGGGCCGCGCTCCAAAAAGCAGACCGGCTCGAACCGAACAACATGCTGCCGCTCGCGATGCTGGTGCGGGTCAATCTGGCCGCGGGCGAAATCGAAAAGGTCAAAGAAGGGCTGCGGACGGCCGCGAAGCGGTTTGGCGGTAACGGGAAGCTGCATGCGCAGCTCGCGCGAGAGCTTGCTGAGCATCAGCAATACGATCTGGCGCTGGCCGAATCTTTGCGAGCCGAGCGGAGCGGTGACACGGACCCGGAAGCGGCCATAGCGCTGGCGGCGCTCGAAAATACAGCCGGCGCTTACGAAGACGCCGTCCGGCATGCGACGGCGATCGAGCAGGAGACGCAGTTGCCGGGCCCGGTTCGGGCGTCGGCCGCCGGCATCGCCGGCCTGAGCTGTGACAGCCTCGGCCGGCAGGAAGAGGCCGCGCGGCATTTGCAGCTTGCCATCGAGCTGGCGCCCTCGCAAGAGACCTCGTATCTCTCGCTGGCGAAGGTGCTGCAAGAGATGCGGAAGTATAAGGAAGCGGCTGCGGCGCTGGAGCAAGGGCGCAAGCAGCTTCCGGATTCTCCAGCGGTGCTGCTGGCGCTCGGCTCGAACCTGGTGGCGGCGGAAGAGTGTCCGCGGGCCGCCGCGGTACTCACCGACCTCATCCGGCGCTTTCCGGATCAGTTCGAGGCTTACCGGCAGCTTGCCGAGGCTTACCGCAAGATGGGCCAGGAAAAAGCAGCGACGGCAACGATGCGGCAACTCTCCCAGCGCAAGCCGGACTATCCGATGCTGCACGTGATGATCGCGCAATCACTGCTGGCAGAGAGCCCGGTGGACGAGGCGGCGGTGCTGCGCGAGCTGGCGGCGGGCGAAAAGGTCGCGCCGAACGACGCGGACATCTTCTATCTTCGCGGCAAGACCTACGCCACGCTCCAGCGCTATCCAGAGGCCGTGACCGCGCTGCGGCGCGCCACCGAGCTGCGGCCCACGGACCCGAGCCCGTATTACCAGCTCGGCCTCGCCTACCAAAAGCTCGGGCAGACAGCGCTCGCCAAACAGCAGTTTGAGCGCATGGAGCACGTGAAAATCCCGCCGCCGGTGATCGCCAGCCGGCCCGCCGTGCAGGATCACTGACGCAGACCGAGCAGCGGCAGCAGCGGCTCGCGCAGGCCACGATACTCGACAGCGACACGGCCCAGGCGCATGGCCTCCGCGTTCTGCTTGCGGAATTCCTCGAGGCGCACCGGCTTACCGAGCGCATCGACCGGATTGAGGACGGTAACCGGCCGGGGGCTTAGGGCCAGCAGCAGGTCGCCGAGGTCGTAGCGCCGCAGGACGCCCGGAATAGCTACCTCGTCGAGATTGCGATGGATGGGCCGGTCGATGGCGTCGCGGTACGACGCCAGCGTGTTTTCGAGGATCACGCGCCCGATACGGTCATCGAGGATGGCTGCGTGGAGCAGCGGTACGCCTGAAACTCCGTGGCCGAGCGCCATAATCTTGCTGCGATCTATATCTTGGCGAGAGGTAAGCAGGTCGATGGCGCGGATGATGTCTTCGGCCCGCATGCCCACCAGCGTCTTGCCTACCACGAAAGCGCGGTAGGCCGTCTGGTAATCGCCGAGCAGAGCGGAGCGCGGGCGGGGCGCGCCCGATTCGGGAACGCCGCGCGGCTCGGAGGCGAGGACCAGGAAGCCGGCCTTCGCCAGTTCTTCGAGATCGCCGCCCGGCGCGGCCATCGCCTCCAGCGGTCGGGAATCGATCACCAGCGCCGCCGGCTTCCGTCCCGGCGCGTTGGGCGCGAGCATCACGCCTGGAATCTGGATGCCCCGCTCGGGCTCGTACGAGATAACGTCGAGGCGATAGCCGCTGCGCTCGTAGCTGCGGTGCACCTTCAGCGCAGGCGCGGCGCCGCCGGGCTGGACGGCAATGTTGGCCGCCGAACGGACCTCACCGGCGAGGCGCGCACGGAGCTTCTCAATATCGGCAGTACTGTTCACCGGCGGAAGCGGCGCGATCAGATCGGCCGCGCGCTTCTTGTTCAGCGTGAAGACGGTCTCGCCGCCCAGCGAATCCGCGACCTGGCCGGTCGGCGTGCAGAGCAGGTTTTCCGGCGGATCGAGATGGAAGGCGGCCTCGCGGGCGTCGCCCTCGCCGTTTTTCAGCCACTTAATGAACCACGCGTACAGCGCCTCGCGCGACTGCTGGGGCACGCCGTGGCCGCCCGGGCCGACGAACCACTGCACGCGGTCAGCCGCGCCGTAAATTCCGTACCAGCGCTTCGCCTCCTGGTAGGCCTGGCGCGCGCCCTCCAGCGGAAAGAAATCGCCGATGGTGGAAAGACTGAGCCAGGGCTTGGGGGCGAACAGCTCGATGTAATCAGCAATATTCAGCCCTTCGCTCAGGAAATGCGCGAAGGATTGCTCGCCGTCCTGCGGGCCAAGCACGGCCAGCAACTCCTGCCAGGAGTTGATATAGCAGGCGGGGATGGCTACCTTCACGCGCTCGTCGAGCGCCGAGATGTAAGTGGTGACCGTCCCGCCGCCCGAGCAGCCGGTGCAGCCGATGCGCGTGGCGTCAACGTCCTGGCGGCTGAGCAGGTAGTCGATGCCGCGCATGCCGTCCCAGATGCGATAGCGCGCCACGCTGTCGCCGATGAGCGACATGCCGCCGTTGGCGTGGCTGTGCTCGTCGGTGGTGCCGCCGACTTCGGAGCCGCGCAGGTCACGGCTGTAATACTGGGTCCGCTCGCCCTGGCCCAGCGGATCATAGTCGAGCACGACAAAACCTTTCCGCGCCAGGCCGATGGCGATATCCTGCTGGCCGAACTTGCCCTCCTCCCAATGGCCCACGGGCATGAGGATCGCCGGGAACGGCCCTTGGCCTTGCGCGGGAACGTACACGTCGGCGGTGACGTAGAAACGCGGCAGGCTCTCGTAGACGATCTTTTCGATGCGATAGCCGTCGCGATCGAGCGTGCCGAACTGCTTGACGTTGAGCGGGCCGTGAAAGTCGGGCAGGCCGCCGATGAGGCGCAGGATTTTTTCGCGCACGATTTTCTTGCGCTGCTCGGCCTGCTCACGCGTCTGGATCTGCGCGATGGCGCGATCGCGCTCGGCCAGCTCGCGGAAGCCGATGTTGTTGAGGTAGCGCACCAGTTGCTCGTGGGGCGCGGTGCCGGGCGAGTGGAAGATGGTGAAATCCTCGGCGGACAAGAAGGCCGCCAGCAGGAAGAACAAGGGGATTGTTCGCCGCATAGCCTGTCTCCAGTCAGGGGTGGCGCACAACGCAGCGGGGCGCGCCCGGCGCTGTGCGCTAACAGTATAGGCGCGGGCGAGCTAAAATCCCAGTGCTATGCGTTTTTGCTTCGTCTGGCTTTCTTTTGCGGCGGCGATCCCTCTGGCCGCCGCCAACGCCGACCTGATCCTTCACAACGGCAAGATCATTTCGGTGGACACGGGCTTCGGCATTTACCAGGCGGTGGCTGTGAAGGGCGGCAAGATCGCGGCGGTGGGCAGCGACCGGGCGGTGCTCGGCGCCGAGCGCGGACCCCGCACTGAGATCATTGACCTGCACGGCCGCAGTGTGCTGCCGGGGCTGATCGACAGCCATCTGCACGCGGTCGACGCGTCGCTGAGCGAGCTTCGCGGGCCGCTGCCGCCGCTCAATTCCTTCGCCGCCATCCAGAATTACATCCGCGAGGAAGCACGCAAGACGCCGAAGGGCCAGTGGATCATCGTGCCGCGCACGTTTCCCACGCGCCTGAAAGAAATGCGTATGCCTACGCGCGAAGTGCTGGACGTGGCCACGGATCATCCGGTGATGTTCGACGCGAGCTATGTGGTGGTGGCGAACTCCCTCGCCCTCAAGATTTCCGGCATCGCGCGCGACACGCCGAACCCGCCCGGCGGCGTGATCGTGAAGGACGAGCACGGCGAGCCGAACGGCATTCTGCGCAACGCGCAGGCGCTGCTGAAAGGCGTGACGCCGCGCGCGGACTTCACCGAGCAGGAGAAGCTCGCGGCGCTCGAGCAAATGCTCAAGCGCTATGTTGCGGCAGGACTTACCTCGATCGGCGAGGGCGCCGCCGAGGCCGAAGACATCCGGCTCTATCAGAAGCTGAAGGCGGAGCATCGGCTGCCGATCCGGGCGGTGCTGGTGTGGTGGCTCGACATCTCGCGGCCCACCGATGATCTGGTGCGCGAAATCCGCGCCGCGTCTTATAAAACCGGCGACGGCGACAACTGGCTGAAGTTCGGCCCGTTCAAGGTGAATGTTGATGGCGGCATGACGATCGGCACGGCTTACCAGCGCGCGCCCTACGGCCCGTTCGGCCGGCAGCTTTATGGCCAGACCGACCCCACCAACCGTGGCCAGTTCTTCCCCGGGTCGCCGGCTAAGCTGCTGGCGGTGATGCGCGCCGCACGGGACAAAGGATTTTCGCTGACGGCGCACGCGCAGGGCGGCGGGGCGGTCGATGCCTTTCTTGATGTGCTCGAGACGCTCGACCGCGAGCGGCCCATCCGGCCCACGCGCTCACACCTGATCCACGCGAGCTTCCAGAGCCCGGCTGCCATCGCGCGGATGAAGCGCCTGGGCATCCTGGCCGATGCGCAGGCGGCATGGCTCTACGAGGACGCGCCGGCGCTCGAGCAAGTTTTCACCCATGAGGGGATGCGCTGGTTCATTCCGCTGCGGTCGTATCTCGATGCGGGCATCGTCGTCTCGAACAGCAGCGACCACATGATCGGTTTCGACAAGAACAAGGCCGTCAATCCATACAATCCGTTTCTCAGCATGTGGATCGCGGTGACGCGCCAGACCGCGCGCGACGGCGTGCTCTACCCGCAGGACCGCGTGAGCCGCGAGGAGGCTCTGAAGATGAACACGATCTGGCCGGCTTATCTGCAGTTCGCCGAAAACGCGAAGGGCTCGATCGAAACCGGCAAGCTGGCCGACATGGTCGTGATCGACCGCGACTACCTGACATGCCCGGAAGGGGAGATCAAGAACATTGAGCCGGTGATGACGATTCTCGACGGAATGATCGTCTACCGGCGCAAGTGACGGCAGCCCGCGGAGCCGGAACTGGACAGCGGTGCGGCCTGAGCGTATGATTTGGGGGAAGGCAGAATCAATCATTCATTCATTGCGGAGGCTTCCTGTGGACCGACGATATTTCCTGATGGGTTCTTTGGCGGCGGCCGGGGCGGCGCGGTCGAAGGCTCTCGCCAGCGCGAACGACACGGTGCGCGTGGCATGCGTGGGCGTGCGCGGGCAGGGGCGGGCACACATCTCTCATTACAGCCGCATGCCCAACGTCGAGATCGCGGCCATTTGCGACGTGGACGAGAGCATTCTCAACGCCCGCTTGAGCGACGTGGAGAAGCTCGGCAAGAAGCGCCCGGCGGCGTTCACCGACCTGCGCAAGGTGCTCGAAGACAAATCCATCGACGCCATCTCGATCGCCACGCCCAATCACAACCACACGATGCAGACGGTGTGGGCGTGCCAGGCGGGCAAGGATGTTTACGTCGAGAAGCCCTGCGCGCACGATATGTTCGAGGCGCGGCAGATCGTGGCGGCGCGGCAAAAATATAACCGCATCGTGCAGCACGGCACCAACAGCCGCTCGGGCATTGCGCGCGAAGCGGTGCAGAAAATGCGCGAGGGCCTGATCGGCGACATCTACATGGCGCGCGGCTTGTGCTTCAAGTGGCGCGACACGATCGGCCGCACGCCGGTCGAACCCGTGCCGGCGGGCGTCCATTACGACCTGTGGCTCGGTCCCGCGCCGCTGCACGAGTTCACTCGCAACCGCTTCCACTACAACTGGCACTGGTTCTGGGATTACGGCAACGGCGATCTCGGCAACCAGGGCATCCATCAAGTGGACGTGGCCCGCTGGGGACTGGGCGTGAAGTACCCGGCCAAGATCAGCGCCATCGGCGGCCACTTCATGTTCGACGACGATCAGGAAACGCCCAACACGATCTGCGCGACCTTCGAGTTCGACGACGGCGGCAAGAAGAAGATGATGGTGTTTGAGGTGCGCCACTGGATGACGAACCGCGAGGCGGGGATTGGCGAAACCCCGGTCCGCAGGCCCTCGGGCAGTGTGGGCGCAATCTTTTACGGCTCCAAGGGCTACCTCACCATCTGGAGCGAGGACCACGGCAAGTATGCATCATTCCTAGGCAAAGAGCAGGAGCCGGGGCCCTCAGGCTCGGACATCGGCGACAACTGGGCGAACTTCATCCAGGCCGTGCGCAGCCGCAAAGTGTCGGATCAGAATGCGCCGATCGAAGAAGGGGCGATCTCCACCACGCTGGTGCACCTGGCGAACATTTCCTATCGTCTCGGCCGCTCGCTGCGGTTTGACGCGGA
>DASQHK010000147.1:0-16536 GCA_035632135.1 Bryobacterales bacterium | reverse complement strand
GCGCTCGCGCTTCTCGGCCGGCAGGTGCTGCAGGGTGCGCATGTTGTGCAGCCGGTCGGCCAGCTTGACCAGGATGACGCGGATGTCGCTGACCATGGCCAGCAGCATCTTGCGAAAGCTCTCGGCCTGGCGCGCCTCCGGGGAGTAGAAATCGAGCTTGCTCAGCTTGGTGACGCCGTCCACGCAGTGGGCGACTTCTTTGCCGAACCGCTTGTCGACCTCGGCGACGGTGGCGGTGGTGTCTTCGACCACGTCGTGGAGCAGACCGGTGGCCAGGCTCACCTGATCCATGCGCAGGTCAGCCAGGATGTGGGCGACGGCGAGGGGATGCACCAGAAACGGCTCGCCGGACTTACGCTTTTGCAGGTGGTGGCGCTCGGCGGCGAAGTCGAAGGCGCGGCGCAGGAGGGTGAGGTCGTCTTTGGGACGGGCCTGGCGTACTTTTTCCTCCAGTTCTTGAAAGCGCGCCCCAACCACGGCGGCCTCCGAGATGGACAGATCGGCTATGGCGGGGTCCGAAGACATGAAAATCGAGACAAAAAAATCCTGAGAGGCCGGGCATCTCGCGGCCCGGCCTCTCAGGATGTATTATAGCTCGGCAGGGAGGGGGCCCCGTCCGGCGGGGCCGCCCAGCTAGCTGGTCTTGGGCGTTCCTTCGGTCCTTTTCTTCTTCAGATCGAGGGTCTTCTGCATCCACTCGTCGGCCTGATTGGTGAGCTTCTTGGCTTCTTCGGCCGTCTCGGCGATGTCGGCCTGCTGGCGATAGAGCAGGCTCAGGTAGCCCATGGCGTCGTCGTAATTCGGATCGATCTGCAGGGCCTTCTGAAGCATCTCGATGCCTTCTTTGATCACCGCCTCGTCCTTCGCCTTCAGCTCCCCTCGGGCTTTCTTGTCCTTGATGGGGCCGGGATCCTCGGGCCGCATGCCGGTCTTGGCGCGGGTCTCGCTGTCGGGCTGGAAGGCCTTGGTCCAGTCAATGACGGCGATGTTGTAGTAGGCTTCCTTGTCGTTGGGGTTCAGCTCGATCAGCTTGTGATACCACTTAGTGGCCTCGTCAAACTGCTTCTGGCTGAAGGCCAGAAAGCCGAGGCTCTTCACCGCCAAGGCATTGTTGGGATCGCGGCCCAAAGCCTCCTGGAAGCCCTTGGTGGCGGCTTCGGCGTTGCGCTTGTTTTCCTCCGACTCGGCGCCCGGAACGTACTGGCTCATGTAAGCGCTGGCCAGATAGAGGCGGGCGTTCAGGAAATTGGGATCCAGCTCGATGGCGCGCTTGAAATGCTCCACCGCCTGCGGATAGGCCGCGTTCTTGAACGCGTTGACTCCTTTGTTGAGCTGGTCGCGGGCGCGCAGGGATTGAATCACGTTACCGCAGCCAGTCGTCCAGCCGATCAGGGCGAGCAACGCGGCGGACAAGATTAGATTGTTGCGCTTCATCTCCACTCCCCTGGCGGCTCTAATGGCCCGCCGCGATGTCCTCGGTGATCAAACCGATCTTGTCGATGCCGGCGCCTTTGGCGATGTCGATGACGTCGGCCACATCGACGAAATTCAGGTTGGGATCACCCTTGATAAAAACCAGCCGCTCGGCGCGCGTCTTGAAGATGTCCACCAGCTTGTCTCCGAGCAAACGCTTGTCGACGGGCTCCTGATTGATTGCAATCTGGTTGCCGGTGTCGACCGTAATCACCACCGTGCGGATGTTCTCTTCCTGTTTCTGCTGGTTGGGATTGGGCTGCGGCACCAGCGCTTCCAAGCCTTTGGGCTTGCTGGGAGCCACAATCATGAAGATGATCAGCAGCACCAGCAGCACATCGATGAGGGGCGTCATGTTGATGTCGGCTCTCGCGCCGCTCCTTCCGCCCACTGCCATTGCCATAAATTCTCTCCTCTATAATCGCCGAGTCTTGCGGGCACGCCGGGAAGGGTCCGTCAAACGGGCCGCTCCTCGACGCCCGGTTTCAGAAATCAGGGCGCTGTGCCGGGCGAAGCGGACGCGCCTTTCTCTTCGAGCTTCTCGGTCAGCAAGCCGACAGCGTCCACGCCCGCGGTGCGGATGTTGTCGACCACTTTCGTCACCAACCCGTATTTGGCCCGAGAGTCGCTGTTGACGTAAACCGTCTTGTCGAGCTTGTTGCTGATCAAGTCCTTAATCTTAGGACCAAGCTCCTTCGGCTCCATCTGGGTCTTGCCGAGATAGACCTTGCCATCGCGGGTGACGGCCACAATGACGGCGTCGTCCTTGTCGGCGGGGGTCATCGTGGAGGGGTTGCGAGCCTTGACCTTGTCTACGCTGATGCCCTTGGTCAACATAGGGGTGATGACGATAAAGATAATCAGCAGCACCAGCATGACGTCGACCATGGGCGTCACGTTGATGTCTGCGATAGCAGCCCCTCTAGGGCCGCCTCCTGACATAGCCATAAATAAAACTCCCTTCCGCTCGAGCCGGCGGCGCTGGCAGGCCGAGAGGCGAGGCCAGCGGCCGCCGGCTTCGCCTCACGCCCGACACGATTCGCCTGTGGCTCCCTACTTTCTCGCCCCGCGCTGCTGCGACCGCTTAATAAAATAGTCGATCAGCTCGGAGCTGGAGTTGTCCATCTCGACGTTGAAGGCTTCCACGCGCGTGGTGAATGCGTTGAACATCCACACCGCGGGAACGGCCACGAACAGACCGATAGCCGTGGTCACCAGAGCTTCGGAAATACCGCTGGCTACCGCGCCCAGGCCGGCCGCCTTCTCGCTGGCGATGCCCTTGAACGCGTTGATGATGCCCACCACGGTGCCGAACAGCCCCACGAAGGGAGCCGTCGAACCGATGGTGGCCAGACCGCCCAGCCCGCGCTTCAGCTCGGCCTGCACGATGGCTTCGGCCCGCTCGAGAGCGCGCTTGGAGGCCTCGATGTACTCGCCGGGAATGTCGGCGCTCAGCTCGTGCGCCTGGAATTCCTGCAAGCCGGCAGTGACTACCTTGGCCAAGTGGCTCTTCTTGTGGCGCTCGGCAATCTTGACCGCTTCGTCGAGCTTGCCCTCGCGCAGCGCGCCAGCCACGGCCGGGGCGAACGACCGTGATTGTTTCCGCGCTGCGGCGTAAGCCAGCCAGCGGTCGATCATGACGCCGATGGACCAAGCTGACATGATGAACAGCACAATGACTACCGTGCGGGCCGGCCAGCCCATCTGGTTCCACAGGGATATGGGGTCCCAACCAGGCGCGCCGGCTTCCTGCAACAGCAGCATGCCCCACGTTGAAGCTAGAGAAAACATGGAAATTCAATCCTCCTATGCGAATCGTGTTGGTGGCGGGTTCTGCCCGCCCGTTTTTTCGGGTCCGCAGGCGCCGGCTTCGCGCCAAGTCCTGCTGGCCTGTCTTGCTTATTGGCTCAACGTGAAATTCACGTCGATTTCCGTAATCACCTCCACCGGCTCGCCGTTGAGCAGAGTCGGCTTGTAACGCCACTGCTTGACCGCTTCGAGCGCGGAGGGGATCAGCAGCGGGTGGCCGCTGACCACCGTCAACTGCTGGATGGCGCCCGACTTATCGATAATGGCGTGGAGCTTGACGACGCCCTGAATGCGCGCCTGCTTGGCGAGCGGCGGATAAACCGGCCGCGGCGCGTTGATCAGGTTCGCCTTCTGTACGTTGCCGCCGACCCGGATGCGCTGCGGCGTGACCGGCTTCGGAGCCTCCACTTTGGGCGGCGGGGGCGGGGCCACCGGCGCACTCGAAATGATGCCGCCAATCACGCCACCGATGGCGCCACCCGGCATGCCGCCCGGAACACCGCCCACGACGCCGGCGATGTTGGCGGGCGGGGTTTCGCTCTCTTCGATCAGCTTCACCTTCTTTGGGATGACCTTGGGCGCCATCAGCTTGCCGGCGTCAAATTCGCGCGGAACGATCTTCTGTATCTTCACCACCGGGGGCGGCGGCGCGGGCGGAGGCGGCGGTGGCGGCGCCACCAGATACGACATCAACTGGTAGGCCGGCAAGGTGTTGGTGTAAATCAGCGGGATCAGGATCGCAACACCGATCGCCAGACTCTCCAGGACGAACGACACGAACACCGTGTACTTCGTCTTCGTCTTGGTTCCCTGCGAATCGAGCAGGCTTTGTTCAAACATAAACTATCCCCTCCTTCATCTTCCGGCCACCTTGCGCCGGTTGGCCGCCTTATCGACCAGTACAGGGCCGCGAATCGCTTTGCGCCGGTCCACCACCCCCTGGTACCAGATCAGGATGGGGCTGGCCACAAACACAGAAGAATAGGTGCCGATGATAATACCAACCACAAGCGCAAAAGAAAACCCGTTCAGCACTTCCCCGCCAAACAAGTACAGCGAAAGCACCGTCAGAAACGTGAGGCCGGAGGTCAGCACCGTCCGGCTCAGCGTCTGGTTGACGCTGACGTTGATCAGCGGCTCCAGCGCCGTCTTCCGCATCAGCTTCAGGTTCTCGCGGATGCGGTCGAAGATCACGATCGTGTCGTTCATCGAGTAGCCTACCAAAGTCAGCAAGGCGGCGATGACGGTCAGCGAGATCTCCTTGTTGAACAAGGAGAACAGGCCGATCGTGATGATCGTATCGTGAAAGACGGCGATCACGGCCGCCGCCCCGTAAATCCACTCAAAGCGAAACCAGATGTAAACCAGCATTCCAGCCAGGGCCAGCAGGGTGGCTTTGATGGCCTGCCATTGCAGGTCCTTGCCGACCTTCGGCCCTACCACCTGCACGCCGGGGACCGTGAACTGCCCCAGGTACGTTTCACTCTTGAGCGCGGATATGATATCAGGATTCACGCCCGGGAGGGAGCGCAATTCGTCAAAATTTTTCACCAGGCCGGAGCGCGGGGGGGTGTTGCGGTAATCGAGCAGCGTCTGGGCCAGCTTGTCGACCTGCTCGGAGGTCATCGAGGAGCGGGCCACGTAGGGGGAGTTGCGCAGGCGCTCGGCCAGGGACTGCACGCCGGCGGTGTTGAAGTCGAGCTTGTTGGGCTCCGCGCCGAAGGCCGACTGCAAGGCCTGAATGATGGCGGCGCGGCGGGAGTTGAGCGCTTTTTCGTCGGCGATCTCCAGGCCGATCAGGACTTCGTGCGCCTCGGGTTTGTCGTAGGGCTGGAGGGTGCTGCCTTTGAGTCCGGCCTCATCGAGGGCCTTGCGCAGCCGGTCGAGCGGGGGGGCTTCCTGGAACTTCACCAGGACCAAGGCGCCGCCGCGGAAGTCGATCCCGTAGCGCGGCCCGTGCTTGACGATCAAGCTCAGGATGCCGGCCAGGGAAAGCAGCACGGACAGCCCGATGAAGTAGAGCTTCTTGCCTAAAAAATCAAACTTCGTATCGACCAGCAGTTGCATGCAGACACACTTTTTGCCGGTGTCATTATCCTAGACACCGCCGTAGTTGAAAAGTTCCCAGCCGGAGCCGTCAGATGCTCAACTCCTTTACCTGGTGCTGCTGGGAAAGGTGGTAGTCAAAGATTACGCGGCTGACAAACACGGCCGTGAAAACGTTGGCTACCAGGCCGATCGAGAGGGTCACGGCAAAACCGCGCACCGTAGCCGTTCCAAACAGGAACAGAAATGCCGAGGAGACGATGGTCGTAACGTGGGTGTCGATGATGGTGAGGAAGGCCTTGCTGAAGCCGGCATCCACTGCGGCGACGACGGTCTTGCCGCCGCGCAGCTCCTCGCGGATGCGCTCGAAAATCAGCACGTTGCTGTCCACCGCCATGCCGACGGTGAGGATGACCCCGGCAATGCCCGGCAGCGTCAGAGTGGCGCCGAAATAGGCCAGCGCGGCGAGCAGGATCACGACGTTGAGCAGCAGGGCCGTGACAGCATTCACGCCCGCCATTTTATAGTAAACAAGCATGAAGATCACCACGGCGACCAAGCCAGCCAGCCCGCTGATGATCCCTTCGCGGATGGAGTCAGCCCCCAGCGACGGCCCCACGGTGCGCTCCTCGAGGACCTGAATGCCGGCCGGCAGCGAGCCGGCGTTGAGCACCAGGGCCAGGTCGCTGGCTTCCTGCTGGTTGCGCATGCCCTCGATTTCTCCGTGATCTTCGATACGGCCCTTGATGACGGGGGCGCTGACGACGCGGTGGTCGAGGACAATACCCAAGCGGTTGCCGACGTTGGCCTCCGTGTAGCGGCCGAATTTCTGGCCAGCATCCACGGACAAGGAAAACTCGGTGTCCCAGCCTCGGGTGTTGGGGTCTTGCGCCGGCCGGGCGTTGCGCAGATCGCGCCCGGTGATGACCGGGACGCGGTCGACCACATACCAGCTTTCCGCGGCGTTGCTGCCCCTCTCAGCCGATTTCAGAATTTCGGTGTTCTCGGGCAGCACGCCGCCGTAGTTGGGCAGCGCTGCGTCGGTGGAGGGGAACGGCCCGCCTTTCACCGCTTTGTATTCGAGAAGAGCGGTGGTTTGCATCATCTCTTTTACCCGCGCGGGGTCGTCCACGCCGGGCAGTTGGACCAGGATGCGGAAGTCGTCGGAGCCGCCGTAGGGTTGGATGGTCGGCTCGGTGAGACCGAGGCCGTTGATGCGATTCTCAATGGTGCGGAGCGACTGCTGCACCGTATCCAGCTCGAGCTGGTGCAGCGCGGAGGGCTTCATGGTCAGCTTCCAGGTGGTGGAATCGACCGGGGCGAAAATCCAGTCCTGGAGGCGGTCTGAGATCAGGCCCTTGAAGTCGCTGGAGCGCTCGGCGGGAACGCCCTGGACGCGAAGGGCGATGCTGTCGGCTTGCTCGATGGTCTGGGGGTCGTTGCGGTCGATGGTGGTATAGGGGATGTTGCGGCGGTTCAGATCGGTCTTGAGCTGCTCGACGGCGGAATCGGCGCTGGCGCGGACGGCATCCTGCACCTGCACCTGCAAGACGAGGTGAGAGCCGCCCTTGAGGTCGAGGCCAAGATGGATGCGCCTTTGCAGGTTGGCCAGCAGCTCGGCCCTGGAGCGCGGGACTTCGATGACGCCGTAGATGCAGCCGAGCACCACGACGACAATGAGGATCGTTTTATACAAAAGGCTTCGCGACATATGCGTATGGCGGCCGCGCGGGCCGGCCGGGCGCGCCCGTTGGCGACGCTACTTTTTCTCCTCTCCCACGAGGTTCGACACGGCGCTGCGGGCGACTTGCAATTTTACATTGTCCGGCTTGATGCGGAGCACCACCGTGTTGTCCTCGTTGAGACCCACGATAGTGCCCACGATGCCGCCGCTGGTGAGAACCTGGTCGCCGTTCTTCAGGCCCTCCCACATCTGCTTCTGCTTCTTCTGCCGCCTCTGCATGGGCATGAAAAGGACGAAGTAAAAAATGACAAAGATGAGGATGAAAGGGAGGAATTGTCCCAGGCCGGGCGAGGGCGCCTGGAGCAGGATCAGGATGGCAGGCAAAAGTGTCATCTTACCGCATGCTGTATGAGGCGCACCGGGACCGTCAGCTTAATGCTACTCCTCGTTCTCCCCAGGGTGACGAAATGAATTCAGGAGATTCGGCAGGTCGCCAGAGATTATAGAGTGCCTGATTCGCCTCATCCTGTCAAGGTAGGTAAAAACGTTATGATAGCTGGCCAGAACGGCAAAAAGGATCTCGCCGCACAAAAAAAGATGACGCAGGTAGGCGCGGGAGTAGCGGGCGCAGGTGAGGCAGGGGCAGTGTTCGTCAATGGGGCGCGGATCGTCCTGGTACTTATGGTGCTTGATGACTATTGACCGGCCGGCGGCAGTGAGCAGGCGGCCGTGGCGGGCGTTGCGGGTGGGGAGCACGCAATCCATCATGTCCACGCCGCGGGCGACGTAGTGGCCAAGCTCGTCGAGCGTGCCGACGCCCATGCAGTAGCGGGGGCGGTCGCGCGGCAGCAGGTCCTCGGTGGCTTCAACCATCTCCAGGCTCACGGAGCGCGGCTCGCCGACCGAGAGGCCGCCGAGCGCGTAGCCGGGGGCGTCGAGAGCGACAAAGCGGCGGGCGCACTCGCGGCGCAGGTCGGCAAACATCGATCCCTGCACGATGGGGAAAACGGCGCCGGCCAGCGGCGAGGCGGCGGCGTGAGCCAGGCTGCGCTCGGCCCAGCGCACGGTGCGCTCCATGGACTGCTGGGCGTGCTCGTGGGTGGCGGGGTACTCGGTGCACTCGTCGAGGGCCATGCGGATGTCGCTGCCGAAAGCGGCTTGCGCGTCGAGCGTGGACTCGGGAGTGAAGTGGTGCTCGGCGCCGTCGAGATGGGAGCGGAAGACGACGCCATCGTCGGTGATGCGGCGCAGGGCGCTCAGGCTGAAGACCTGATAGCCGCCGGAATCGGTAAGAATGGCGCGCGGCCAGCCCAGGAACTGGTGCAGGCCGCCCAGGCGGGCGATCAGCTCGGGACCCGGACGTATAAACAAGTGATAGGTATTGGCCAGAATGATTTGCGCGCCGAGGTCCCGCTCGAGCCTTTCCATGCTCAGGCCCTTGACCGAGCCGGCCGTGCCGACGGGCATGAAAACGGGCGTCTCGATGGCGCCGTGGGGCGTGTGGAGCAGGCCGGCCCGAGCCCGGGTGCGGGGACACTCAGAGACGATTTCAAAAGTGACGCTTGGCTCAGGTCCGGGCCGGCTCATCCCAGCAAGGCTTTCATCCCAGCAAGACCTTGAAGATCACGATGTAGAGAATCCAGGGGGCGAGGATGACCGGGAGCACGGCGCCCTTGCTCTTGCCGGTGAGGCGCGAAAGGCCGATGGCCAGCAGCGCAATGGTCCACAGCGAGAACAGATCGATGCTCGCCGCGGCCATGTAGAGCTTGTGCTGGTCGGTGGGAGAAAACAGGAAGCTCAGGTTGGCCATGGGAACAATGTTTTGAAAGTCAACCTGATCGGGGTCCTTGGCGAGCAGAATCGGGATGCCGACCAGGCCGGAGAGCGACAGCGGCAGCCAGGCGTGAGTAACGACGGCCATTACCTGGCGCAAGGTGACGCGCAGCCCGCCGAGCGGCATCAGGAACAGCAGCAGGACGCCGCTCGTGAGCAGCAAGCCCAAAGCGGGGCCGACGGCGGCGCCGACGACGGCGGTGTAGGAGCCAATATGGACCGCCCGGTCGATGACGGCTTCGCGCTGCTCCGCCGGGATCCGCTCGAAGCGGGGGCTGGACTCGAATTTCTGGCGGATACCATGCTCGGTGACGCCGCGCTCGAACGCAATGCCCATGACGCCGATGCTGACGACCGTGATGACCAGCAGCGCGACGAGAAAGCGCGGCCGGCGCGCCAGCGTATCCATCGCCGCGGCGGGAGAGAAAAAGACATCGAGAATCGGGTTGAGCCGGCCCGGCTCGATGGTTGCTGCGGGGCTGCCTGGCGCGGGAGCGGCCATGGTCTGCCTCCTGGTCTTGCAGGCCAAGTGTAAACCGGCGCGGGAGCCGGCGCAACCCGGCGGCCGAAAACAGTTGCAGTTGCAGGATCGGCCCGTTGATGCAAGACTCTAGTCGAATGGCCTCGGCGGAGGAAAGCCGGATGGAGGAGTGCGAATTCGACGCGTCCAACCTGACCCTGAAGTTCCGTGAGGTCGTGCCGAGCCGCATGGACCTGGCGGCCGCGGCGATCGAGCGGATCATGCAGGTGGTGCACAGCATGCCTTGCGCGCAGGAGAACCTGGAAGAGGTGGCCCTGGCCCTGACGGAAGCCATTTCCAACGCTGTGATCCACGGCAACCACGAGAACCCGGAAAAAAAAGTCGAGATCTGCGGAGCCTGCGAGGGACATGACAAGCTGGTGCTGATCGTGACCGACGAAGGCGAAGGCTTCGACCCGAAGGACATTCCCGATCCCACCATCGCCGAGAACGTTTACGCTGCGCATGGGCGCGGCATTTACCTCATCAACCATTT
This sequence comes from Bryobacterales bacterium, assembly GCA_035632135.1. Classification (GTDB taxonomy): domain Bacteria; phylum Acidobacteriota; class Terriglobia; order Bryobacterales; family JACQDG01; genus DASQHK01. The sequence continues at coordinate 6,675 of DASQHK010000147.1, read as the reverse complement.
GATGGACCAGACGGAATTTCGCCGGGGCGGAAGGCAGGTGGTGTTGCGGAAGCGGGTGGCGGGAGGGAACAATCGGTAGGCAACCGTGACAAGGGCGGCGGCGAGGGAACCATAATTATGATGCGGCGCGAGCGCGGGTTGCAGCGTTCCGTGACCTTGACGCGGCCGAATCATTCGAGGATAAAGGCTGCGACGCTGCGCTATCCCTGCTCCCAAGCGGGCATCGCGCGCGCGGATTTCATCGCCGCCTACGAGCGCTAGGCACGGCTGGAACAATCCATTGACACCGGCCGGACGCCGTGGCTATACTGGTTCTTTCATGACAATGCTGCTTGCCCGCCGCCATCCTCACCACCACCACGGGACTGGTGTCAGCCGGCGCGAGCGGTAAACTCCCCAGCAAGTATTTGAGAGCGACGCCCGCCGGACAAGGTCTTCGGCGGGCTTTTTTGTTGAACTTTATGGAACTCGATTTCAGCAAGCTCGGCGGACTGGTGACCGCCGTGATTCAGGACGCGTCGAGCGGCCGCGTGCTCATGGTGGGCTACATGAATCGCGAGGCGTTCGAGAGGACGGTCGCCACCGGCCGCGTGACCTTTTTCAGCCGCTCGCGCAACAAGCTGTGGACCAAGGGCGAGACGTCGGGGCACTGGCTGCAGGTGCGCGAGATCGCCACCGACTGCGATGAGGATGCGGTGCTGATCCGCGCCGACGCGCTTGGCCCGGGCGTGTGCCACAACGGGTACCAGAGCTGCTTTTACCGGCGCCTCGACGCAGCCGGCGAGTGGCGCATCAGCGAGGAGCGGGCGTTTGATCCGGCGGCGGTCTATGGAGGCGGGTCATGAAGTTAAAGCTGGGCATCCCCAAAGGAAGCCTGGAGAACGCTACCATCGAGCTGTTTCGCCGCGCCGGCTTCAACATCACCTCCAGCGCGCGGTCGTACTTTCCGGCGGTGGATGATCCGGAGATCGAGTGCATGCTGATCCGGGCGCAGGAGATGGCGCGCTACGTGGAGGACGGCGTGCTCGACGCGGGGCTGACGGGCAAGGACTGGATCGAGGAAAACGGGTCCGACGTGGTGGCCGTCGCCGACCTGGTCTACGCCAAGCAGAGCTTCGGCAAAGTGCGCTGGGTATTGGCAGTGCCGGAGTCGTCGGCGGTGGCTTCGGTGCGGGAGCTGGAGGGCAAGATCATCGCCACCGAGCTGGTGCGCACCACGGAGCGCTACCTGGCGGCCAATGGAGTGCGGGCCAAGGTCGAGTTCAGTTGGGGAGCGACGGAAGTGAAGCCGCCGGAGCTGGCCGACGCCATCGTGGAGGTGACCGAGACCGGCTCGTCGCTCAAGGCCAACAAGCTCAAGATCATCGATACGGTGATGGAATCGAATACGCAGTTGATCGCCAACCGCGCCGCTTGGGGCGACGCCTGGAAGCAGACGAAAATCTCCGACATGAAGATGCTGCTCGAAGGGGCGATCAACGCGCTGGGAAAAGTGGGCCTGATGCTGAACGTGAGCCGCGAGAAGCTGGCGGCGGTGCTGGCGGTGCTGCCGGCGCTGAAGCGGCCAACCATCTCGCCGCTGAGCGACGACGGCTGGAGCGCGGTGAATACGGTGCTCGATGAGTCAACCGTGCGGGAGATCATTCCGCGCCTGAAGGCGGCAGGGGCGGAGGGGATCGTGGAGTATCCGCTGAACAAGATTGTGATGTGACCATGCTGAAAATCATTCGCAGCAGTGATCGGAAAAGCCTGGAAAAGCTTCTGAAGCGGCGGGGCGAGCGGCTGGCGGAGGCCGAAGCGGTGGCCCGCCGGATTGTGGAAGCGGTCCGCCGGCGGGGCGACCGGGCGCTCGTGCAATACGCGCGCAAGCTGGACGGTTTGCGCGGCGCGAGCGTGGTGGTCGAGCCGGCGGCGCTCGCGAAGGCCGCGCGGGAGCTGCCAGAGGACTTCCGGCGCGCAGTGGAGCTGGCTTCCGGGCACATTTGGGAATACTGCCACATGCAGATGCCGCGAGGCTGGCGCAAGCGGGTGCGGCCGGGGCTGTCGGTGGGGCAGATTGTGCGGCCGCTCGATTCGGTGGCGGCGTACATTCCTGGCGGCCGGTGCCCTCTGCCCTCGACGCTGCTGATGACCGTCATTCCGGCGCAGGTGGCCGGCGTGAAGACGATTGCAGTGGCTTCGCCCAGCCGGCACCCGCTGCTGTTGGGGACGGCGGGACTGCTGGGCGTGAGGAATTTCTTTCACATGGGGGGCGCGCAGGCGGTGGCGGCATTCGCTTTCGGCACCAAGACCGTGCCCCGTGCCGAGCGCATTGTAGGACCTGGTAATATCTACGTGGCGGCGGCGAAGAAGCTGCTGGCCGGCGAGGTGGGCATAGACTTTGTGGCCGGGCCGACCGAGGTGCTGATTCTGGCCGGCGACGGAGCAGGCCGCGACACGCCGCGGTGGCTGGCGGCAGACATGCTGGCCCAGGCCGAGCACGACGCCGACGCCACGGCCATCCTGCTTACCCACTCCGTGCGCCTGGCGATGCAGGTGACGCGCGAGATCGACTGGCAGCTTGCCACGCTGCCCACGCGCAAGGTAGCGGAAAAATCCATTGCCGCCAACGGGGCGATCGTGGTCACGCACACGGCCGCCGAGGCCGTGGAGCTGGCGAACCGGTTCGCCCCCGAACATATCTCGGTGCCGGACGCCTCGTATCTTGATGGAATCCACAATGCCGGCAGCGTGTTCATCGGGCCATGGAGCCCGGAGGCCGCCGGTGACTACGCCTCCGGGCCCAACCACGTTCTCCCCACCGGCGGGCGGGCGGCGCTGCGGGGCGGACTATCGGTGAGCGATTACGTGAAGGTGATCTCGGTGCAGGAGCTGAACCGGCGCGGGCTGAAATACCTGGCCGGCGCCATCACTACGCTGGCCCGGGCCGAAGGGCTCGAGGCGCACGCGCGCAGCGTGGAGGCCAGATTGTCATGAAGACGACGCTGCTGAGCCCGCGCCGCGCCGTCGAGCGGATGGCGCCGTATTCGCCGCCCACGGCGGGGCGCGAGGGCAAGCTGCGCCTGGATTTCAACGAGAACACGGTGGGCTGTTCGCCGCGCGTGCTCGCCGCACTCAAGCGTTCCGCCACCCGTGAGCGGCTGGCGGTGTATCCCGAGTACGGCGAGGCGCGAGCGAAGCTGGCAGTGTTCTTCGGCGTCGAGCCGGAGCAGTTGCTGTTCACCAACGGGACGGACGAGGCCATTCAGGTCATTATCAATACTTACGCGGATGACGGTGCGCCGGTGCTGCTGCTGAAGCCCTCTTACGCGATGTACCGCTTCTACGCGCAGGTGGCGGGCGCGGCGGTGGCGGAAGTGCCCTACCGGCCGGCCGACCTGGCGTTTCCGCTCGAAGAGCTGCTCGCGGCGATCACGCCGGAGACGCGGGCGATTCTCATTGCCAATCCCAACAATCCGACCGGCACGGCGGCGGATCTGGCGGGCGTGCGGCGCATTCTCGAAAAGGCGGAGAACGCGGCGGTGCTCATCGACGAGGCATACTTTGAGTTCTGCGGAACGACGGCGCTGGGCCTGTTGCGCGACCACCCCAATCTTTTCGTGAGCCGGACGTTCTCGAAAGTTTACGGCATGGCCGGGCTGCGGCTGGGCTGCGTGTTCTCGGCGGCGGAAAACATCGGCTGGCTGCACAAAGCGCAGTCGCCCTACAGCGTGAACGCGCTGGCCGCGCTGTGCGCGGTCGAGGCTGTCGAAGACCGCAGTTACATCGAAAAATACGTCGCCGAGGCGCTCGAGTCGCGGCGGCTGCTGTGCGCGGCGCTCGACAAGCTGGGCATTCCATATTACGCGAGCGCAGCAAACTTCGTGCTGGCGCGTTTCGGCGAGCGCTCGATCGAGATTCGCGACCGGCTGCGGGAAATGGGCGTTCTGGTGCGCGATCGCAGCTATGAGATCGCCGGGTGCGTGCGCATCACGGTGGGCAAGAAGGCGCAGTTGCGGCGGTTTTTGGCGGCGCTGAAGCAGGTGCTGTGATAGGGAAAAGCTCTGTGACCCGCGGCCTGCTCATCTTCGACATGGACGGCGTGCTGGTGGACGTGAGCGACTCCTACCGCGAGACGATCATCCAGACCATCGAGCACTTCACGGGGCGGCGCGTGACGCGTGATTTCATTCAGGAGATCAAGAATCGCGGCGGCTTCAACGACGATTGGGCGCTGTCGAACATGGTGATTCGCGAGTTCGGATTTCGGCCGGAGTATCAGGAGGTCGTGGACTACTTCCAGCGGCTGTTTCTGGGCGAGAACCATGACGGGCTGATCCTGCGGGAGAAGTGGACGGCGCAGGACGGGCTTTTCGAGCGGCTGGGCGAGCGGTGGCGCTTCGCCATCTTTACCGGCCGGACCAAAGACGAAGCGCGGCTGACGCTCGACCGCTGCGCGCCCCGCCTGCGCTTCGACCCGATCGTCGGCAACACGGACATTAAAAATCTCAAGCCGGCGCCGGACGGAATTTTGAAAGTCCGGGAGACGCACCCGGAGCTGGAGGCCATCTACATCGGCGACAACATCGACGATGCGCGGAGCGCGCGGGCGGCGGAGGCGCCGTTCATCGGCGTGGCGGGCGTAGAGAGCAGCCGCCGCGACGAACTGGCGGAGCTGTTCCGGCGCGAGGGCGCGCGGGCCGTGATTTCGAGCATCAACGAACTGGAGCAGGTGCTCGAATGAGAACCGCCACCGTCGAGCGCAACACGAAGGAGACGCAGATCCGCGCGCGGCTGAGGATCGAGGGCCGTGGCCGTTACAACATTTCGACCGGAATCCGTTTTTTCGATCATATGCTCGAGCTGTTTACCAAGCATGGCGGCTTCGATCTGGACCTGAACGCCCGCGGGGATCTGGACGTGGACCAGCACCACACCGTGGAGGACGTAGGCATCGTGCTGGGGCAATGCTTTTCACAGGCGCTGGGAAACCGCAAGGGGATCAACCGGGCGGGCTATTTTGTGATGCCGATGGATGAGACCCTCGCCGTGGTGGCAGTGGACTTGAGCGGGAGGCCGGCGCTGGCGTACCGCGACCTGGTGCGAGTGCGGCTGGTGGGTGATCTGCAGACCGAACTGGTGGAGGATTTTTTCGGAGGCTTCGTGAACCACGCCGGAGCGAACCTGCACGCGCGCGTGCTCTACGGCCGCTCGAACCATCACAAGATCGAGGCCATTTTCAAGTGCTTCGCGCGGGCCATGAAGTACGCCTGCTCGACCGACCGCCGGCTGCGGGGCCAGTTGCCCAGCACGAAGGGGCTGCTGTGAGGGAGGGAATTGAGGGTCGCGAATGGACGCGAAGAAACGCGAATCAGAACCGAGCTTTTGCCCCCATTCGCGTGCATTCGGGTCCATTCGCGACCATCAATTGTTCATGATCGCGATCTTTGATTACGGCGCGGGCAATCTGCGGTCGGTGGAAAACACGCTCGACTCGCTCGGGGCGAGCTACGAGATCGTGCGGGATGCCGCGGGGCTGCGGCGCGCCGAAAGAATCATCCTGCCCGGCGTGGGCCATTTTGGCCAGATGATGCGGGCGCTCGGCGCGCTCGGGGTGCGCGGGGCGCTGGTGGAGCGGATTCGCGCCGGCGTGCCGTTTCTGGGGATTTGTCTCGGCATGCAGGCGCTGTTTGAGTCGAGCGCGGAGGCGCCGGAGGTAAACGGGCTCGGCCTTTATCCGGGGCGCGTGGAGCGCTTTCCGGCGGGCGTGCGTGCGCCGCACATGGGCTGGAACGAGCTGGAGCTGTGCGGTTCGCCGGCGCTATTGCGGGGGCTGGGCGAGCGGCCTTTTGTCTACTTCGCGCACAGCTATTACGTGCCGGAGCAAGTGGTGGGCGCGCGGGCGGCCGCGCTGGTCGAATACGCGGTCCGCTACGCGGCGGCGCTCGAGGCGGGAAACGTTTTCGGCGTGCAGTTCCATCCGGAAAAGTCGGGCGCGCTCGGGCAGCGCGCGGTGCGGAACTTTCTGGAGCTTCCGGGATAACCTTGCTGGCCAAACGCATCATTCCCTGCCTGGACGTGAAAGACGGCCGCGTGGTCAAGGGCATTCACTTTGTGCAGTTGCGCGACGCGGGCGATCCGGTGGAGCTGGCCGAGGCTTACAACCGGGCGGGCGCGGATGAGCTGGTATTTCTGGACATCACCGCCTCGAGTGACCGGCGCGACATTCTGATCGACGTGGTGGAGCGCACGGCGCGGAAGGTTTTCATTCCGCTGGCCGTCGGCGGCGGCGTGCGCAGCGTGGCGGATGCGCGCCGGATTCTGCTGGCGGGTGCGGACAAGGTTTCCGTCAATACGGCGGCGGTGGAGCGGCCGGACCTCATTACGGAGCTTTCGAACGAGTTCGGCGCGCAGGCGGTGGTCCTGGCGATTGACGCGCGGCGGCGGGGGCCCTCGGAGCCGCCGAGTTGGAACGTGTTCACCTACGGCGGCCGCAAGGACACCGGCATGGACGCGATCGAGTGGGTGCGGCGCGGCGAGCAGTGCGGGGCGGGCGAAATCCTGCTCACCTCGATGGACCGCGACGGCACGCAGGCGGGCTTCGATTGCGAGCTGACGCGGGCTGTTTCGCGCGCCACGACCATTCCCGTGATCGCGAGCGGCGGCGGCGGCAAGCCGGAGGACTTCGTGCGCGTG
>DASQHK010000146.1:0-2915 GCA_035632135.1 Bryobacterales bacterium | reverse complement strand
TTCTGCCATACTAGATCGAAGGCGGGATCCCGCATCACCCTGATCTTAGCAAATGGGCGAAAAGCTCCCGAGGTTTGCCGCGCGCGCGGGCTGGAATCTGGAGAAGAACCGGCTGGCGCAGCTCGGCGAGAGCCGCCGGCGTGCGGGCCACACCACGATCGACCTTACCGAATCGAATCCCACGCGCTGCGGCTTCACTTACGACGAGCAGGCGATTCGGGAAGCGATGGCCGACCCTCGGGCGTTGCTCTATGAGCCACAGCCCCGCGGGCTGCTGCGCGCGCGCGAAGCGGTGGCGGAGTATTACGCCGCGCGGGGCGTGGCCGTAAGCCCGGAGCGGATTCTGCTGACCTCGGGATCGAGCGAGGCTTACGGCTATCTGCTGCGGCTGCTGGCCGATCCCGGCGAGCAGGTTCTCGTGCCACAGCCGGGCTATCCGCTGTTCGAGTTTCTGTCGCGGCTCAACGACATCGAGCTGGCGGATTACCGGCTCGCCTATCACCAGGGCTGGGAGATTGACTTTGATTCGCTGGAGGCGGCGGCCGGCCCCAAGACCCGCGCCGTCGTGGTGGTGAACCCGAACAATCCGGCCGGGTCGCTGCTCAAGCCGGCAGAACGAGAAAAAGTCGCCGATTTTTGCGCGCGCCGCGGCCTGGCGCTGATCGCCGACGAAGTGTTTCTGGACTTCTGCCTGCCGCCGGCAACTGGGCTGACGGGGAGTCTGGCCGAGACGGCCGGCGCGCTGACCTTCACCCTCAACGGGCTTTCCAAGACCGCCGCGCTGCCGCAAATGAAACTGGGATGGATCGTGGCGAGTGGCCCGGCCTGCGCAGTGGAGGAGGCGCTGGCGCGGCTGGAGGTCATTACCGATACTTATCTATCGGTAAGCACGCCTGTGCAATGGGCGCTGCCGCGCCTGCTGGGGACCCACGGCCCGATCCAGGAGCAGATTTTGGCGCGCGTGGCCGGCAATCTGCGGCGGCTCGATGAGCGGCTGGCGCGGCAAACGTTGTGCGGGCGGCTGGAGGTCGAGGCGGGGTGGTCGGTGATCCTGCGCGCGCCGAGCGTCCGCACGGACGAGGAATGGGCCCTGCTGCTGCTCGGCGAAGACGGCGTGCTGGTGCATCCGGGGCACTTCTTCAACTTTGCAGCGGAAGGCTACCTGGTGGCGAGCTTGCTGACGCCCGAAGATGTGTTTGACGAAGGGATGGCGAGGCTCCTGGGACGGGTTCACGAGGTGGTATTATCGCGGCCAGCGCCATGATCGGGCAGACGCTGGGCCATTACCGCATCGAGGCCAAGCTCGGCGAGGGCGGCATGGGCGTGGTGTATCGCGCCACCGATACCCGCCTGGGGAGGGCGGTCGCCATCAAGGTGCTGCGCGGCGAGGCGATGGCCGACCCGGCGCGCCGGAAACGCTTCGAGCAGGAAGCCAAGGCTGCCTCGTCCCTCAATCATCCCAACATCATCACCATCCACGAAATCGACGCTGCGGCCACGGCCGCCGGGCCGGTCGATTTTATCGCGATGGAATATGTGGAGGGCAAGACGCTCGACGAGCTGATCGGCCGAAAGGGCTTGCGGCTTGGCGAAGCGCTGAAATACGCCGTGCCGATCGCTGATGCGCTGGCCAAAGCGCACGCTTCGGGCATCGTCCACCGCGATCTGAAACCGGGCAACGTGATGGTCACTACGGACGGACTGGTGAAGCTGCTGGACTTCGGCCTGGCCAAGCTGACGGAGCGCGTGGAAAATGACCCGCTCGCCGCAACCGAGACGCTGCAGCCGGCGGAAGCGCCGCCGACCGAGGAAGGCGTCATCCTCGGCACCGTGGCATACATGTCGCCGGAGCAGGCGGAAGGGAAGAAGATCGACGCCCGCTCGGACATTTTTTCGTTCGGCTCGGTGCTTTACGAGATGGTCACGGGCCGCCGGCCGTTTCAGGGCGAGACCAAGATTTCGATCCTCTCGGCGATTCTGCACCAGGAGCCGCGGCCGCTGAGCGAGACCGGGGAAGCGTTTCCGCAGGAGCTCGAAAGAATCGTCGGCCGCTGCCTGCGCAAGGATCTCGATCGGCGCTTCCAGCACATGGCGGACGTGAAGATCGCGCTGCTGGAGCTGAAGGAGGAGTCGGAGAGCGGAGCGCTGGCGAAGCAGCGAGCCAGGGAGCAGGCGCCGAAGCGCCGGATGGCTGCGGCGGCGATAGCAGCGGTCGTGGTGCTGCTGGTGGCGGCGGCCGCGGGCGTAACGCTCTGGCTCAGCCGCAGGCCGGCCGCGGAGCGTGGCGCCGTGCTGACCGAGCTGACATCCGATCCCGGATTGACGACCGATCCGGCGCTCTCACCGGACGCGAAGCTGGTGGCGTACGCCTCAGACCGGGCGTCGCCATCGGGGTCTGAGGCCAACCTCGACATTTGGGTGCAGCAGTTGAGCGGGGGGCAGGCCATCCAACTGACCCACGATCCGGCCGATGACCACGAGCCGTCGTTTTCGCCGGACGGAGCAAGCCTCGCGTTCCGCTCGGAGCGCGGGGCGCCCTCTGGGCCGGGTGGAATCTACGTGGTGTCCACGTTCGGCGGCGAAGAGAAGCTGGTGGCGCCGCTGGGGCGCCGTCCGCGGTTTTCGCCCGACGGCTCGCAGATCGCTTACTGGGTGGGGAACATCGGCGGCGACCCGAGCGTTCCGGGTACTGCCAAGATCTACGTGGCGGCCTCGGCGGGCGGGCCGCCGCGGCCGGTGCGGCCGGAGTTTGCGGTGGCCCGTTATCCGGTGTGGTCCGCCGACGGCAAGAGCCTGCTGTTCTGGGGAATCCGCGATGCGAGCGAGTCCGGAGGGGCAGACTGGTGGGTTTCACCGCTCGACGGCAGTGAAGCGGTGAAAACGGGCGCCGCAGCGGCGTTGCGCGGCCAGGGCCT
>DASQHK010000145.1:0-5209 GCA_035632135.1 Bryobacterales bacterium | reverse complement strand
TGAAGGGATTCGTAGTAGGTATGGGGCCGCCGCGCCCACTCCGGCAATCTCGGACGCGGCGCTTCGATTTGCACAAGCTCCATGGGGTCTCAGCCGGCCGCCGCTCAGGGCTTCTTCACAATCGATTTGTACCCGTCTTTTTCGAGCTGCGCTTTCGCCTGCTGGGCGTCTTTGTCGCTTGCAAAGGGCCCCACCAGCACCCGGTACCAGCCGTCGGGCGCTTCATCGTGGAGAGCCACCGGGTATCCCTTCTTGCGGAGCACCTCGGCGAGCGCTGCGGCGTCCGTGCGCACCCGCACCGCCGCCACCTGCAAGTTGATCTGCGGCGCGGCCAGCGACCCGCCGGCCGCGGGGCTTCCCTGCCCTTCCCCACCCGGCACGGCGGCTTTTGCTGCCGGCGGGGCCGGCGTTGCCGCCGGAGCCGCGGCTGGAACGGTGGCCGCGACGGTGTCAGTCCGCGCCGGCTGGGTCTCGGTTGGCGGCGCGGCCGAGGGCTGCTCCGCCTCGGGAACTGCTACCGACGGCGGTTCCTTTACCGGCTCGGGCAGAGACGGCGAGGCCGCCGGCGTTGTTGCTGTGCCGGCCGGCTGCGCCGCCATGGTCGGCACCGGGCTAACGCTCTTCCCCACTATGTACCCCAGCGAGAAGAACACGGCGAACAGCGCCACGACCAGAAAAAACAAGCTCAGCAGTTGCTTGTTTCCCAGCACCACCTCAAATTCTCCATCACGCGAGCGCGGCATCCTTCAACCCTCCTCTTCGGCGCGCCTTACTTTTTCTCTTCCTCTCCCGCCAGCTTGCTCAGCCCCTGGAGCAGGTTGATCGGCACCGGGAACACGATCGTCGTGTTCTTCTCGACGCCGATTTCGGTCAGTGTTTGCAGATACCGTAGTGTAACCGATGTTGGCTGCTGGCCCAGCAGCGCCGCCGCCGCTGTGAGTTGGCGGGCGGCCTGGAACTCGCCCTCGGCGTGGATGATCTTGGCCCGCTTCTCGCGCTCTGCCTCGGCCTGCTTGGCGATGGCGCGGATCATCTCCGGGGGCAGCTCCACCTGCTTCACCTCCACCATGGTCACCTTGATGCCCCACGGCCCGGTGTGCTCGTCGAGGATTTCCTGCAAGTGCTTGTTCAGCTTTTCCCGCTCGCCGAGCAGGCTGTCGAGATCCACCTCGCCGAGCACGGAGCGCAGCGTGGTCTGCGCCTTCTGGGAGGTTGCATACAAGTAATTCCCAACCTCGACTACCGCGCGTGACGGGTCGATCACGCGGAAGAACAGCACGGCGTTCACTTTCACCGTCACGTTGTCGTGGGTCACCACGTCCTGCGGCGGCACCTCCATCGTCTCCACGCGCAGCGAAATCCGCACCATGCGGTCGATGGGCGCAAACACCAGGATGATGCCCGGGCCCTTCGGCTTAGGCAGCAGCCGGCCCAGCCGGAAGATGACGCCCCGCTCGTACTCCGCCAGGATCTTGATGGAACTCAGGAGATAGATGCCCACAATGATGATCACAATGGAGGTGAGATTGATCCCGAAGTTCATGGGGTTTCCTTTCCGCCGTCTTCCGAAGGCGCCACCTTGAGCTGCAGGCCGTTCACGGCCAGCACCTTGACCTTGCTGCCCTGCCGCACCGGCTTCACCGCCACCGCGTTCCACCACTCGCCGTGCACGAAGACCTGGCCGTCCGGCTCCAGGTCGGTCTTGGCAATACCAATTTCGTCGATCATTCCGCCCGCGCCGGTGGCCACCTTGAGCGCCCGCGCCTGGATGACCAGCCGCAGGAGGAACGTAGTGATCAGGGCGAAAGGCAGCGTCACCGCCAGCGCAGTCAGCAGGTGGATCCGTATCTCCGGCGCCGGCGAGTTGATGAGGATCACCGCCCCCATCACCATGGCCACTGCGCCGCCGATGCCGAGGATCCCGTGCGAGGCGATCTTCGCCTCGAGCACAAACAGGATCAGCCCCAGCACAATCAGCGCCGCCCCCGCCCAGTTGATCGGCAGCAGGGTCAGGGCCATCATCGCCAGAATGACCAGAATGCCTCCCGCCACTCCCGGGAAAATAAGCCCGGGGTGCGTGAACTCCACGTACACGCCCAGCGCGCCCAGAACCAGCAATACAAACGCTACGTTCGGGTCGACCAGCGGAAGCAGCATCCGCTCGCGCGGGGTCAGCTTAAAGGTCTCGATTACGGCGCCAGCCAGCTCCAGCTTCTGCCGCCGCCCGTCGAAGCGCCGGATCTCCCGCCCGTTCAGCTCACCAAGCAGCGCCCGAGCGTCGGCCGCGATCAGGTCGATCAGATGGTTGTCGAGGGCCTCTTTTTCGGTGAACGACTTGCTTTCGAGCACGGCCTTCTGGGCCAGGCCGCTGTTGCGTCCCCGGTTCTCGGCGAGCGTGCGCAGCGAGGCGGCAGCATCGTTCTCGATCTTCTGCTTCATGATCGTGTCCATCTGCCCGCCGCCCAGCATCACCGGGTGGGAGGCGCCGGTGTTGGTGCCGGGCGCCATGGCCGCCACGTCGCCCGCCTCCAGGATGAAAAAGCCCGCCGAGGCGGCGCGCCCGCCGCTCGGGGCGACATATGTAATCACCGGCACCGGCGAGGCCACGATCTTCTGGTCAATCTCCTGCATGGCCGTCATCAGCCCGCCGGGCGTGTTCAGCGTGATCAGCACGGCCGCATCGCCCTCGCGGGCCGCCTGCTCGATAGCCCGGCTGACGATTTCCGTGGTCAGCGGATGGATCACCGCGTCAATGTCGACCTGGAGGACTCTGGGAGCGCTGCCGCCCGCGCCAAACAGAAGCACCACCGCGAGGCCAGCGGCAGGCAAAATCCGCTTAGAATCAGCTTTCACTGCGTTTGAGCGTATATTATCATGGAACCGCCTCCGTCCACCTAGCCGCACCACTGGCCCGTGATCCGTCCGTAAGGAGCATCGCCAGCCACCGCTCCGTTTCGGTCTTGGTTCGGAGCCGGCCGATCGGAGCGGTGACCAAAGGGAGCGGCAGCACCTTCACGGTACGAGCACGGAAGGCGCCTGGGCTTACGGACGGATTACAGACTGGCGCGGTACAATCGACGTTTTGCGCTTCACCTCCGACAGAGAGAGATCCCCATGCCCGAATTTGACTTGACGCCACGGCGGGTGCCGCGCGTGGAAACCAAATATCGCCGGATCGCGACCGCCATACCGGTTCCGGAGTCGCTTTCCATTCTGGAGCGGCTTTACGCCAGGGAACCGGTGGCGATGCGCGGCCAGCCGCCGGTGGTGTGGGACCGCGCCGAGGGCGTCTCGGTTTACGACGCCTGGGGAAACCGCTGGCTCGACTGGTCCTCCGGCGTGCTGATTACCAATGCGGGTCACGGGCGCAAGGAAATCGCCGACGCCATCCGCGCGCAGGCGGACCACGGCCTGCTTACCAACTACTGCTTCCCAAGCGAGATTCGCGCGCGGCTGGTGGACAAGCTGGCGTCGCTGCTGCCGGCGCCGCTAAAGAAGGTTTTCCTGCTCACGACGGGCTCGGAAACCGTGGAATGCGCGGTGAAGTTGTGCCGCACGCACGGCATCCAGGCGGGAGGCCGCGGCAAAATCACGATCGTTTCGTTCCACAACGCTTTCCACGGGCGCACGCTGGGCTCGCAGTTGACGGGCGGCATTCCCTCGCTCAAGAGCTGGATCGTGAACGTCGATCCGGATTTCGTGCAAGCGCCCTTCCCCGATGGCTACCGCTGCCCCGACACCTCGTTCGACCGCTTCGAGCGCACGCTCGAGGAACAGGGCGTGGGGCCGGAGCGCGTGGCGGGCGTGATTCTTGAGACCTACCAGGGCGGTGACGCCGCGTTTGCGCCTCCCGAATACATGCAGAAGCTGCGGCGCTGGTGCGACCGGCACAAAGCACTGCTGGTGTGCGACGAAGTGCAGGCGGGCTTTGGCCGCACCGGAACGTTCTGGGGTTTTGAGCACTACGGCATCGTGCCCGACCTGGCCTGCTTCGGCAAGGGTATTACCAGTAGTTTGCCGCTTTCGGCCGTGGCCGGCCGGCCTGACGTGATGGACCTGCATCCGGCGGGCAGCATGACCTCGACCCACACGGGCAACCCGGTCTGCTGCGCGGCGGCGCTGGCCAACATCGATCTGATCGTGAAAGAAGACCTGGCCGGCAACGCGCGGCGCGTGGGCGACGCGCTGCACGCCGCGTTGCGCAGGCTCCAGGCCGAGTTCCCGCAGATCGCCGCCGTGATGGGCAAGGGACTGGTGGCCGGCTTGCCGCTGATCGATCCGCAGACGAAGCAGCCGGACTCGCCGCTCGCCTACGAGACGGTGCGGCGCTCCTACGAAAAGGGATTGCTAATGTTCAACCCCGTGGGCTTCGGAGGCGCGACGGTGAAGATCGCGCCGCCGCTAATCATTTCCGAGGAAGCGGCGCTCGAAGGCGCGGCCGTGCTGCGCGAGGCGCTGGCCGAGGCGGTGGCGGCCAAGGAACAGCCGGCCCGCGAGGCCGTCTCGCGATGAGCGCGCCGCAGGTCGCCGTCATCGGCGGCGGGATGATCGTGCACGATCAGATCCTGCCGTCGCTCTATCATCTCCAGCGGCAGGGCGTGATCGGCGAGATCGCCATCTGCGCCTCCCACGGGCGCAGCGTGAAGGCCCTGGCCGAGGCGGAAATTTTCCGGCAGGCGTTTCCGGGCCAGTCGTTCCGGGCGCACCCTGATCCTTCCGGTGACTTGGAAAAAGCCCATCCCGACCTGTTCCGCGAGGTGATCGCGCGCCTGCCGCCGCGCAACATCGTGATTGCGGCCGTCCCGGACCAGCTTCACTTCGACGTGATCATGACGGCGCTCGGCGCGAACCAGCACGTCTGCGCGGTGAAGCCGCTGGTGCTGACGGCGCGCGACTCGGTGGAGATCGAGAAGGAGGCGTTCGCGCGCGGGCTGGCGGTGGGCATCGAGTATCACAAGCGCTTCGATGACCGCAGTCTCATGGCGCGCCGCCGGTATCGCGCCGGCCTGTTCGGCGAGTTCCGGCTGGGGACGGCCTGCCTGTTCGAGAAATGGTATTATCGATACTCAAATTTCCAGAACTGGTTCACCGCCGAAAACTCCGACGCCTTCACCTACATCGGCTGCCACTACGTCGACCTGGTGCACTTTATTACGGGCCTGCTGCCGGCGGCGGTGAGTGTCTACGGCATTCGCGACCGCTTTCCGAA
>DASQHK010000144.1:0-6527 GCA_035632135.1 Bryobacterales bacterium | reverse complement strand
CGACGTCTCGCGCGGAGAGAAAGCGCAGGCCGTCGGGGAGGCGCGCCGGAGGCTCGTAGGGCGTCGTGCCCGCCAGCACGAAGCCCCACTCGCCGAACGAAGGTACATACACATGATAGGGATACGTCCGCAAACCCGCCTCCTTAAGCGTGTCAACAATGCACCAGTAAGATTGGCGGGCAAACAGCGGCGAAGTGCTTTGCACCACCGCGAATCCCCGGCGGCTGAGGTGCTTGGCCAGCAGGCGGTAGAAGGCCGTGGTGTAAAGCTTGCCGAGCGAGTAGTTGTTGGGATCGGGAAAATCGACCACGGCGAAATCGAAGACGGCGTTCGACTCGTCGAGCCAGGGGAAGGCGTCCTCGTTGATCACGTGCAGGCGCGGGGAGCGCAGCGAGCCGCCGTTCAACTTCGTTAGGAAAGGGTGCTCGGAAAACAGCTTGGTCATCTCCGGGTCGAGGTCGACCAGGGTTATCTTTTCGACGCCGGGATACTTGAGGATTTCGCGCACGGCCAGCCCGTCGCCGCCGCCCAGCACCAATACCTGGCGAGCGCCGGGAATCGCGGCCAGGCCCGGATGCACCAGTGCTTCGTGGTAGCGGTACTCATCCCGGGAGCTGAACTGGAGGTGCGAGTTGAGGAAGAGGCGGATGTCGTCCTTCCACTTGGTAAGCACGATGCGCTGATAGCGGGTGTCGCGCGCGAAGATCACCTCGTCGGCGTAGAGGTTGTTGTCTGCGGCGGCGGTGATGCGATTGGCGCCAATCATGCCGGCGCCGAGCGTGACCAGGACCAGGATGCAGGCGGCGCGCAGGACGTTCCGCGCGCCAAGCTGGTCGTGGAACAGGTACGTGGACCACAGCGCCACCCCGGCGTTGATGACGCCGAACAGCAGCGCGGAGCGGACCAGGCCCAGCTTGGGAACCAGGAAAATCGGGAACAGCAGCGAAGCCCCCAGCGCGCCCAGGTAATCGAAGGTCAGCACGTGGGCGATCAGATCGCGGAACTGGAAGCGGCCTTTCAGAATCCGCATCAGCAGCGGAATCTCCAGACCCACCAGCACTCCGATAACCACTACCACAACATAGAGAATGAGCCGGAAGCCCTGCGTGTAAGCGAAGGCCAGAAACATCACCGCCGAGGAGAAGCCCCCGACCAGGCCCACCATCAGTTCAATCGAGACGAAGCGCGCCACCAGGCCGCGCGTGAAGTAGCGCGAGAGCCAGCTTCCGACCCCCATCGCAAACAAGTACCCGCCGATGACGGTGGAGAACTGGAAGACGCTGTCGCCGAGCAGGTAGCTGGCGAGCGTCCCGGCGATTAGCTCGTAGATCAGCCCGCAGGCGGCGATGAGAAAGACGGAGAGAAACAGGACGGCAGACATCGGAGGTGGGCGGTACGCGGCAGCGCGGGGGCGGCGCTCAGTGCACGGCCGCCGCAATAATGATGCACATGCCGATGGACATCGCTCCGATCAGGATTGCCAGGGCGGTGTTGTGCTCGTGAACGATCTCGTTCCACAGGTGGTAGGGCGTCATGCGGTCCACAATGACGAAGGCTGCCACGAAAATCAGGATTCCGAGCACCGAGTAGATCAGCGCATTGAGCAGGTTGCTGCCGGCGCCATTCATGTCATTTCCCTCCGATGTAGTGTGAGTAGCCGTGGTAGACGGAACGGTACGATCCGGGATTGTCACGCACCGACCTGGGAACGTTCTTCACTTCGTTGACCGGCAGCAGGCTCCAGCCGCGATACTGCGCCAAGCCGGTGAGAGCGAGCACCAGCAACCCGTAACCAAGATAAAAGGGATGCCTCATGAGTCACCGTCCGAGTGGTCCGCGATCTCCTGAAGAGCCTCCATCGTGCTGGCCACAATATCGCCGCCCTCCTGCCAGCGCGCCTTCTCAAATCCGGCCGCCCGCAGGCTCATGAAGATGGGCGGCGCCAGAATCAACAGTCCGGCGATCCAATAGAACATCGTGGCCGGCACATCCCGCCGAATAGTCAGCTCGTAGCGCAGGGGCTTTCGATACTGCCCGCCGGTCACCTCCGGCTCCACGCGCAGAAAGTAGTGCCCCGCCGGCACGGATGGAATCAGCACGCGGTCGTTGGGGCTTTGGGCCAGATCACCGGGATTGTAATCGATCTCGCGCCCGAAGTCGTAGGCCTGGCCCGTGTCTTGATTGATGAGGGCGAAATTGAAGTAGGCCCAGTCATAGTAGAGGTTGGTGTGAATGGCGATCTCGACGGTCGAAGTCCGGCCCTTCAGATCGAACGAAGGCGTCACGAACGAGGGTGGGTTTACGCCCGGAGAAAAGCTGTAGGAATCGCGGAAGACCTGCTCGTGGGCCCCCACGTTGGAGAAAAACAGGACCACGTTCACCAGCACCAGCAGCAAAATCGCGCAGTAGATCCAGAGCTGCTTGACGCTGGCCCGATAGGGTGATGGCTGGTTGGCGAAGACGCCGGTTGCGCGCGGCGGGCTGCCCGGCAGGCTGAAGGCTTGCCAGACGAGCGATCCGTCGATGTATTCGCCGAGCGACCAGGTGGTTTCCGCTTCGGTGGTTTCCGACGACAGCATGAAGGGCGGCGCGACATAGTCGGTGACCGCTACCAGTTCGCCCACGCGCACCTGCCACGGAAACTCGCCCATGACGTAAACCGTCTCGGCCGAGGCGGTCTGGAAGTGAACGTAGGTCTGGCCGAGCAGCCGCAGGGCCTCTTTCCCCCCGACCCTCGTCACCTCCGGGACCGCTTGCACGATCTTCACGTCGTTCCAGTGTCCGTTGTACTGGGTGAGGTAGCGAAAGCCTTTGTAAGGGTTGAAGAGCAGGTACTCGTGCCAGCTATAAACGGTGCCCTCGTCGGTGACGCTGCGCACCTGGAAGCCGATGACCTCGTAGGCGTCGCCCCGCCACTTGCCGCGCGTGCCCAAAGGGATGATCGGCTGCACGCGCTCGCGCTCCGCGAATTGCTGGAGGACCTGGAGGTTGGGATCCTTGGCGTCGAGGATCGACAGGCACTGCACGCAAACCACGCTGAGAGTGTGGCTGGAGGCGCGAATCGTCAGCGCGGCGCCGCAGTTGGGGCAGTTGAGCGCCTTGGCGATGGGGGTCGGTCCAGATGGGCCGCGGGCAGGCCCGCGCTGGGGCGGCTCCACGGGCGGGGTCCCGGACGCCATCAGCTCCAGCCCTCGAACTGCCGCAGATTGCTCATCCGCAAGTCGTCGAACTCCACCGATTCACCCAGGAATAGTAGCGGATCGGCGTGGCTGTAATCAATCGTGGCGAAGCGGCCGTCGGCGGAGCGGAGGTCGGCGAAGACGGCGTCGTGCTTGTCCCAATACTCGAAGGGCAGCTCGCCCTCGACACCTCGATAGTGGGCGCGCGTAAGGCAAGTCACTTCGTAGCGCGTGCCGCCCCAGTAAGCATGCTGGCCGCGCTCCACGGTCGAGGGCGGCGGCAGCGGCTCGGGAGGGACGGCGAGAAACGAAACCTCATACTGATCCTGGGCGTCGGAGAGCCAGCCGCTGGCGCCGTCGTTGAAGGCGATGTGCCACTCGTTCCACCCGCCCAGCTCGTACTCGTAAAGGATGCGGCCGACGACCACAAACGGCTTGCCGCGGTAAATGCCCTCCGCGGCAATCTGGAGCGGGGAACTGTCCGCCGGCAGGTCCGCGACCTCGCCCACCTTGGTGAGATCCACGTCGCGCCGCACCAGGATGGAATGGCAGAACGGGCACGTGGTCTGCACGGCGCTCGACCAGAGAAAGGTAACCGGCGCTCCGCAGTTGGGGCAGTTGGCGGTCTTGGCGCTCATTGTGGGGCCGCGAATGCGCGCGAAGCCACGCCAATAGAAAGCGGTTCTTTCATTCGCGTGGATTCGCGTCCATTCGCGGCTCGCAATTTGTTCGTTCTCGCTCGCGCCCGCGGCGCCTCATTGGTATGGCCGCTCGATCCGCCGCACGCGCACGCGAGCCGCGCCAAACTCGCTTTTCAAGTACTTGTCGAAGTCCCAGTCCGGTCGCGGCCGGCAGCAGAATACGTTCAGGCAAAGCGACTGATACTCGGGAAAAGTGTGACACGCGACGTGCGACTCCGTCAGCAGGCACAAGCCGGTGATGCCGCCCGTGTTCGGGAACTGGCGCCAGATCGGTTCAGCCGCCGGGTGCAGATGCAAGCCCTCTGTCAGGCGAGCGAACAGCGCCTGCAACTTTTCAGGGTCTGCCAGCGCCGCCGCGTCGCAGCCGTGCGCCTCCACCACCCATTCTTGCCCGGACATGGTGTTGTGTCGCTCTATTGCTGCGCTCCGCCGCACTCGGGGCAGAACTTCGCTTTTCGCTGAATCGGCTTGCCGCACTCCACGCAAAACTTGGTTTCTGCGCCCGCAGCCGCGGATGGGGGCGCCGCTGCCGGCGCAGCGCCTTCGGGCGAAGCGGGAGCCGGGCCGCCCGCCGGCGGCGGGGCCCCCGGAGCCGCGCCACCAGGGGATCCCGGTCGCATCGCGTTCATCATCGCTTGCGCCATGCCCAGTCCGACGCCCAAGCCGGCGCCCATGCCCGCCGTCGCGCCGCCCCCTTCGTTGCTGGCCGCCATCGGCACCGACTGCGCCACCTGGAACTGTGTGTACCGGCCCATGTCGCCGACCATGGTCATGCCGATGCGCTCGTCGAGCCGCTTCTGCAGCTCGTCGGGCAGCGAGAGGTTCTCCACCACGAAGGAATCGAGCGTCAGACCGAGGTCGGCGAACACCGGCTGAAGCTGCGTGAGAATCGTTTTCCCCAGCTCCACCTGGTTGGCGGCCATGTCGAGGAACGGGACCTTGCTCTGGCCGAACACGTCCGTCATGCGGCCGATAATGGTGTTGCGAAGCTGGCCCTCGAGATCGGCCACGCGGTAGATGTCGCGCGTGCCGCTGACCTTTGTATAGAAGATTCGCGGCTCAGTCAGCCGGTATGTATAGATGCCGAAGCCGCGCAGCCGCACCGCGCCGAATTCCTGGTCGCGAATGGTGATGGGACTCGCCGTTCCCCAGTGCTGGTTGACCTGCAGCCGCGTGGAGAAAAAGTAGACGTCGGACTTGAATGGCGACTGGAACGCCTTGTCCCAGTTCATCAGGTTGGTGAGCAGGGGCAGCGTGTGCGTGGTTAGCGTGTAGAGGCCGGGGCTGAAGACATCCGCCACCTGGCCTTCATTGACAAACGCCGCCATCTGCGACTCGCGCACCGTCAGCTTGCCGCCGTTCTGAATCTCCATGTCCTGCATGGGGTAGCGGTAAGCCAGAATGCCCTGTTCCGGCTCGGTCCACTGGATGACGTCAATGAACTGCTTGGCAAGAAAGTCGCGAAGTCCCATAAGTTTCGGCCTCCTGACGAGTATACGCTATACTGGCCGCGTTTGTTCCGGAGAGTGATCCCTGTGGTGAGCAGCTATGTAATTCGAAGCGGCCAGGAAGGCAAGCGCCGGCTGAAGATCCTGGCCCGCATCCTGTGGCCAACCACGTTCCCGTTGCTGAAGGGTCTTGTTCGCGAAGGGATGAGCTGCCTCGATCTCGGGTGCGGGGGCGGCGATGTCACCATCGGGATGGCCAGGCTGGCCGGCAGCAAGGGCAAAGTCGTGGGCATTGATGTGGATGCGGTCAAGCTCGCCGCGGCGCGCGAAGAGGCGGTCCACCAGAGGCTTGGCAATGTGGAGTTTCGCGATGCCAACGTCTTCGAGTGGTCCGAGGATGCGGCATATGACCTGGCATATGCCAGATTTCTGCTGACTCACCTGGGAGACCCGGGCTCCGTTGTCGTTCAGATGCGGCACGCACTGCGGCCAGGCGGGATCCTGGTAGTCGAAGACATCGACTTCAACAGTCATTTTGCCACCCCAGGAATGCAGCCTTCGACCGCTATGTCGAGCTCTACCGCGAGGTCGTGAGGCGGCGAGGAGGGGACGCCGACATCGGACCGAAGCTACACCAACTGCTTTTTCAGGCGGGCTTGCAATGTGTGAACCTTCACTTGGTGCAGCCGGTCCACGTCGATCAGGAAGGAAAAGAACTCGCCACAATCACGCTGATCAACATCGCCGAGGCGGTCCTGGCAGGGGTCTGGCCGGAGAGGCCGAGATCCAAGCGACAATTGCCGCGCTCGACGAATTTACGCGCGACCCACTTTCGGTACTGAGCTTGCCAAGAATTTTTCAGACGTGGGGATCTCGGCCCTAGCTACGTCAGGAGGTGATGCTCGCGGATCTCGCCGCCAGCGGGAAATAAGCGAGCATACGCGAAATGGAAGATTTTGTCGCCTGCCTCTACGGGTTTTTGAAGGCTTGTGCGTTTTTTTAGAGCCCGACTTTTTCCTGTCAAATACGCCGGAAAACGCTTGTGGCTGCCGTCGTCTTGATGTAGACTGGGCGCAACGTTGACACAGGAGGGTGGTTATGTTTCGTGCTTCGTACCTCGCAGTAGTACTTTCCGTATTTTCTTGTGTTGCGGCGTTTGCGCAGTCCGACAACGCCGCCATTTCCGGCTCCGTGAGAGA
>DASQHK010000143.1:0-7841 GCA_035632135.1 Bryobacterales bacterium | reverse complement strand
TTGACGGCCGCGGCATGCACGCCGTCAAGGGTGAACAATCCCGGCGCCGAGTCGGTGAGCGGGATATTGAGGGAAGCCGAAGTCAGGCCAGCCACGCTGACGACCATCCGAGCCGAATCTCTGCCCGTGAGTTCGTACGGCACCTGGAGATTCACCTGCTTGTCGCTGACAAAGAACAGCGGGGCAGCTATACCGTCGAAGGTAACGGTTGTCCCGCCCAGCGTGGTGGGGACCTTCTGCGTCACCGGATCGAGCGTGAAGACGACGGGATCGGACGGTCCGAGGCGCGAGCCGAAAATGGAGATGATCTCTCCCGCCACGAGCGCTCCCTGCTGGTAACTGGCGGCGTTGACGATGCCGCTCGTGTCAAACACGGCCTGCGGCGGCTTTACCAGAAAGTTCACCGCAACCAGAACGGGCGTGTTGCTGGCGCCGTCGGCGCTAATCGTGATCCGGCCGGTATAAGTTCCAGGCGCGAGCGATGCCACCGCCGCAGTCACGGTCACCGGCGCCGAGTTGAGCCCCGTCGTGGGCGCAACCGTGAGCCACGGGCCGCCGCTGGACGTGGTCACATCCACGCGCCAGTTCATGTCGAGGTCGCCGAGGTTGGCGATGTTGAGGGTCTGGGGCGGCGGGTTTCCCCTATCCGACATGGCGGAAAAGGTCAAGCCAGCGGAACTGACGCCGATCAGGGAAGGCAGCGGATCGCGCACTGTGAACGAGACGGGGATTGCCTTCGGAGAGTTCGCGGCGCCCAGCGCGCTGATGACCACCTGGCCCGTGTAAGAGCCCTTCGCCAAATTGCCAACCGTGGCGGTGACGTTGAGCGAACTGTTGCCGGTTGCAGTGGCCGAGAGCCAATTGGCTCCATCGGTGGTGCTGGTGGCGACGGTCCAGGTCAGCGTTCCGCCACCCAGGTTGGTGATCTGCACCGGCGTGGTGTAGCTCTTGCCAAGGCCCGCCGGCCCTGCAAAGACGAGGGATTGGGACGTGAGGCCGATGCCGGGCGCGGGCTGCCCGGTGGTGGTGATGGTGAGCGCGACCTCGATCACCTGCGGCGAATTATCAGCCGGCGGAGACGGCCGAGGCAGGCTGCTGCCCGGCGCGGTGACGGTGATTGTGCCGTAGTAAACGCCGGCAGCGAGCGGCGAGGAGGTGACCGAGACGGTTAGCTTCACGCTCTCCTCCTCGACCAGCCCGGGCAACGCGCCGTTGGACGGTGTGATCGACAGCCAATTGCCGCCGCTGGGTGTGATGACGTTGACGGCCGCGGACCACGGCATGTATCCGTGGGTGGCGTTGACCATCACCAGGGTTTGCGGGGCGGGATTAGAGCCGGGCGTAGCAATGAAGTTCAGGTACTGGCTCGAAAAAGCGAGCTGCGGCGCGTGCGCGGACAGGTTGGCCGCCGCAAAGGCTGCCGCTATTCCGATGCAGACAAGACGCTTCAACGGGATTCGAAACGCCATGGAGTGTGGACGACCTCGAGAGTAACCTGAATGGCTCAGCTTATCATAAGAAGGTTCGCTCGAAACCCAACCTCGCCCCGAATTAACATTAACGAGCAGCGAAAGGCCCCGCCTGCCAGGAGTTGATGGGCTAAGGTTGGTGACTTCTACTTGCCCGACAATTTTTTCTGGATGCGGGCAGCCTGGGCGTTCAGGCCGCTGAGCTGCCGCAGGTCTTCTTCCGCCATGGCGACCGAATTCTGAATCCGCGAAAGGTCGGCGCCACTGACGGCCGGCGATTCAGGCCGCCGGTTCTCCAGGATGCCATACAGGTTCCGATATTGCTCCGTGACATCCTTGTAGCGCCGCAGGATGCTGTTCAAATACGTCTCCCGGCGGCGGTTGATTTCCTGGAGTTCCGCAGAAAGCTGCGCAAATTGAGCGGCTTTCGCCGCATCGGCGTCGTTCTGATTGCGGAGCTTCTGATTGGCAGTCTCCAGTTGCCCCACGCGGTCGTTCTTTGTTTTGAGCTGCTGTTCGAGCGTGCCGGCCTCCCGGCTCGCGGCGGCCAGCTTGTCGTTCAGGTCGTCGGTCGAAGCGGTGAGGCGCTTGTTCTCGGCGGTGACCTCTTGCATCTGCGCCTGCACGTCGTGGATCTGGGACTGCAAGGCGGTGATGGAGGCATTAGCCTGAGCCAGGTTGTCCTGGAGTCCCAGCACGGTTTGCCCCGCGGCTGCGGAGTCGGCGGTTCCCAATGGTTCGGCGCTCTTTTGACCGGAGGCCTGTTGTTCGGCTCGCGGCGTCTCGGGCGCTGGCCGCGGTTCTGCACTGACGTGGGCGGCGGCCTCCAGTTTTGCGCGCAGTTGCTGGTTCTCCGCGGCCATTTGCGCCAGGCGGGCAGCCTGCTGGGCGCCCTTCCGCGCTTGCCACGTGAACGAAACCGCGCCGGCCAGCAAAAGGATGCCGGCCGCCAGCCACGGCAACCAGCGCTTCGCCATAGCCAAAGAGTATCACCTTCCTTTCAACACGAAGCGCGTGCGGTAGTTCAGGGGACGATTGTCGCCGGCCTGCAGCTCCACTTGCACGCTCTTGCCGGCGCGCTCCGGCAGGGCCAGCGTCACGCTGTACTGGGATAAAATCAGCGCGAAGATGCGCTGAATCGCGGCGGGAATCTCCGCGGTTGACTGGCAGAAGCTGCTGGACCCCCCGGTGACCTCCGCCAGTTGCTTGAGCCCGTTCTGATACGCTTCGTTGAGCTGCTCGCTGCTGTATTGCAGGTGCACGATGAACAGCGGCGTCTGCCGGCTGGAAAGGCCGGCGCTCAGCTTCGAAATTTTTTCCTGGATCAGCGCATCCGGGAAGCGCCGGCTCAGGTCATGGGTATCGCTCGAATTGATCACCGGATTGATGAAGTCCTCCCGATAGTTCCGAATGTCGCTGTCGGTGACGTAGAGCACGGCCACGCGCACCGTGGACTTGATGAGAATGGAATCGGCGATCCCCTCGGTGACATCCACTGTGTCGAGCAGTCCGGCCTTGCCGCTTACGGGCAGGTTTTCGATTTGCTCGGCCAGGGCGTGGCGATCCGGCGTGGGATCGGCCAGGACCCTGGGACCGTCTTGCGCGCGCAGCAGGCCGGCGAAAGCGTTGGGAGGCAGCTTGCCGATTTCCTCCTGCAGCGCTTTTTTGGCCGGCTCGACCAGCGACAGGTCTCCTGTCAGGTCCAGCACGATCAGAAGCATGAGGTCGTCGCCCGGCCCCCGCACCACCACAATCGGCGCAGAGTGGCCGTCTAACGTGGCGCGAATGTTCTTGGCGGCAAGAGGGGCGGTGTCGGAATCGTTCTCCCTGGACTCCACCCACACGGGGACCCGAATCATGCGATTCGGCGCCCGCGGCGGCGCTGCCAGCAGGCCCAGGCAGCAACAAAGGATGGCCGCGAGCCGCAAGAAACCACGCCGCACTAGAAGCTGAACCTCAAGCCCAGTTGAATGACTCTGCCCCCCTGGGAGCCGATGATTTTCCCGGCATTCACATTCGGGGCGCTGGCGGGCCCGATGACGTTGTCCGGAGGGTTCCAGTTGGCGTGATTGATAAAGTTGAAACCCGCGGCGCTGAACTCCAGGGTGCGATCCGTGGTCAGCGCGATGCGCTTGCTGAGCGACAGATCGTAGTTCTGATATCCGGGATTGAACAGGCCGGGAAGCGTTCGGGAAGCGTTGCCCAGGCTGAAATCGGCCGGCTGGTCGAAGGCCGCCGGATTGAACCAGAGCGAAGGACCGGGATTGCTCACGTGCTGGTCCACGCCCGGGACCACGTCCACGTGTAGCGCCTGCACGACGCCGCCGGTGTTGTTGAACTGCGGCTGCAGGTAGAGCGGCGTGCCGCTGGAAATCGTGGCCATGCCGCTGACCGACCAGCCGCTGACGAAATACCTCCGCCAGTTGGGAAAGTTCAGGAACGGCTTGTCGGCGCCCACCGGCAGTTCGTAGACATAGCTCAACTGCAGCCGCTCCGGAGCGTTGTAGGGGGTGAGCGACCATTCATTCTGCCGGTTGAAAAAATCCTGTTTCCCGTAAGGTCCCGAGTAATCGTCCATCTGCTTGGACCACTCGAAGTAGGAACTCAGCGCAAGCCCCTTGGAAAGACGCTTCTCCAGACGCAGGAAGCCGGCGTTCCGCTGGTAGCGGCCCAGTGGATACGAGGAATACACATCGAAGCCTTTGTATTGCGGATAGGGCCGCAGTGATTCATTGAACTGCTCATCGTTGAGCCTGTCCCGGAAACTCAGGTCCGCGAGCGGGATAGCGTTGGGATTGGCGGCATAGTTGCCGACCAGCAGGTTCTTGCCGCCCGAATACGCGGCTCCGAGGGTGAGCACGATGGAGGCGGGCAGTTCGCGCTCCACCGTGAGGGAGGCGGACTGATAGGTGGGCTGGCGGTCGGTCGCGTCCATGAGGTCGGCGATCGTGTTGTTCGCCGCGTCCGGGCGCAGGTCGGGTATGGGCGTAGCAGGGGCCGGCAAGCCATCCGCCAGAACGGCCGCCGGCTGCAACTGCACGTTCGGCGAAATGTAAGTCGGATAAGTGCTGAAACCCTGCGTGCCCCACTGGCCGGTGTAAATCGGGATCGCCGAGTAGCTCCGGGAAAACGCCGCGCGCACGACCGTTTTCGCATCGCCCAAGGGGTTCCAGGCGATGCTCAGCCGTGGCTCCAGGCGGAGGCGGTTGGGCTGGAACGCGCGGCCGTAGCCGTTTCGGTTGGCGGCCGCCAGTGCCCCCAGGCCCCCGGCGGGGTTGGCCGCTTGCAGATCGATGGTGGACTGCCGGTCGTACTTCTCGGTGCGCGGCGTGCTCCGGGTCATGTTCAGGCCCAGGCTGATGACGAGCCCCTTCCGCGCTTCGTAGTGGTCGTGGAAAGCGAGCAACTGCTCGGAGTCCCGAAAATAGGACGGCGCCAGCACAATGCTTCGCTCGGCGTATTCCGGCAGCCCCAGCAGGAAGCTCGCAAACGGGTGGCCGGTATTGATAATTCCGGGGAGACTGGTCATCCCGGCGCCGAAGCGGAACATTCCGGCGGGGTCCTTCGGCCAGAACGTGTTCACCTGGCGCGCGGTGTATTGTCCCGTGACGCGGATGGTGTGCTTGCCGCGGCGCGTCGAAAGCACATCGGTGAAGACGTACGCGTTGTTCGCATTGTTCGACAGCGGGTAGGAGCGCCCCATGCTGAGATAGGGCGAAAGTTGAAAGAGCGGAAAGGACTGGCCGCCGACCCCGCTCAATCCGATGGCGGCCGCGTAGTTTGTGGTATCCGCAAGGTCGCCGCTCTGGGATGCTTGCGAAGAGGCTTCGAACGTGGCGGTGTTGACGGTGCGGGAGGAGGCCGTAAAGACGTGCTCGAGCGATCCTCGCCGCGTCTGGAAGCGCCGGTCCGTGGGACCCGGATTGGCGCCCGTCGGAAACCAGTGCGCCGCTCCCAGAAATCCGTTCGACCAAGCCAGCTCCGTGCTGACGCGATGGCGCTCCTTGACCGTCTGCTCCAGCTTCCCGATCATGCCGTTGGCGGTATTCGTTTCCGGCGAGTTGATGAAGTAGTTGTTGCGGAAAAACGGGCCCGCCGCGGCGTTGGGCTGCGGGTAAAAGCCAATCGCCTTCTGCGCCACCGGATCGAGCCGGGACGCCGGGAGCCGGTTGCCGGGAAACGGATCGCGCAGATATTGCAGATTATTCTGGGTCACCGGCTGCGTTGCATCATAAGCCGGGTTCGGCCGGGTCGTCTGCGGATCGTAAATCGGCAGAATGTTTCCGGCCTGGTCTACCACCGCGGAGTAGTCCCCGGTACGCTCCGGGACGGTCGGGATCGTCTCCAGGTAGGTGCGCGCGATGTTTTCTCGCACACCCTCGTACGAAAGCGAAAAGTACGTGTTGCCCCGCCCGGCAAGCAGGCGGGGGATGATCACCGGACCGGCCACGTTAAACCCAAACTGGTTGCGCCGCAGCAGCCCCTTGTTCCCGCCGCGCTGGGTGATCTCGTGCGGAACGGCGTCCAGGAAATCGTTGCGGAAGTTTTCGAACAGGCGGCCGTGCCAGGCCTGCCCCTGGCGGTGGTTTCGCTTCTTCGGGGGGCTATCGGCCCGCAGGCCGAGGTTGCGCGTCTCGATCTGGAACTCCGCCACCGCCCGCTCCATCTCGCTGGGGGGCTTGGCCGGCGCCGGTTTTTGCTGCGGGTATGCTGCTACTGCGGAGGACAGGCCGAGGGCCATCCCCACCAGGGAACACCACATGATTCCAGTTTAGCTGTAAGAAAGGCTCTTCCGCTGCGCTACTGCCGTCGTGCGGCGCTTCACGCATCCACGTAGCGAGCTTCCTCAATTTCTGAAAGGGCTGGCGTGCCCAGGTAGCGTTCACCGGTGTCCGGCAGGACCACAACGATCAGCTTGCCGCGATTCTCGGCTCGCCTCGCAATCTCTACTGCCGCCGCCGCTGCCGCCCCCGAGGAGATCCCGACCAGAACCCCTTCCTCCCTGGCCAGGCGCCGGGTCATCGCAATGGCTGCGCCTGTCTCGACGCGGTAGATCTCATCCATCAATTCCACGCGCAGGACATCGGGGATGAACCCGGCGCCGATTCCCTGGATCGGATGAGGCCCTTTAGGCTGGCCCGAGAGGACCGCCGAGGCTGCGGGCTCGACGGCAATCACCCGCAAACCGGCCTTCTTTGGCTTGAGGACTTCCGCGCAGGCAGTGACGGTGCCTCCGGTCCCCACGCCGCCGACAATCACGTCCACCTGGCCATCGGTATCTCTCCAGATCTCGAGAACGGTGGTCTCCCGATGAATCGCCGGGTTGGCAGGGTTCTTGAATTGCTGCGGCATGAACGCGTGGGGCGTGCGGGCCACGATCTGCTCGGCCACTCGGATGGCCTCGCTCATGCCGCCAGGTCCCGGGGTCAGCACCAGTTGGGCGCCCAGCGCCTTGAGGATCGAGCGGCGTTCCACGCTCATCGTTTCCGGCATCGTCAGCACCAGCTTGTAGCCCTTGGCCGCGCACACGAACGCCAATGCGATTCCGGTATTCCCGCTGGTTGGCTCGACGATGATGCTCTGCGAGCTGATCCTGCCCTCGCGCTCAGCCGCTTCGATCATGGATACGCCGATGCGGTCCTTCACGCTTCCCAGAGGATTGAACATCTCGAGCTTCGCCGCCACCGTGGCGTCGATCCCGGCCATAACCCGGTTGAGGCGAACCAGCGGAGTGTTTCCGATCAGTTTTGTCACATCACTTGCAATCTTCATTCTGCCGACCACCTCCTCTGGTTCGCCGGCCCGGCGTCACCGCTTCACGAATTTCTGCACTCGCCAGTTGAGTTCCGCGACGTAAACCTCCCCGGCATTGCTGACGGCGATGCCGTGGGCTCCATTCACCTGTCCCGGCAGGTTTCCCGGCGGGGCCAGCATTCCCTGGATCTGCCCTTCCAAGTTCAGCAGGACCACACGATCGCCGCCCGCAGCCCAGATCCGCTGGTCTTTTGTGATCGCGAGTCCGGAGAAGCCTCCGACATTCGCCCATTGGTTCAGGAACTTTCCCGTGGAGTCAAAGATTTCGATGCGCCGGTTTTCCCGGTCGGAGACGTAAACCCTCCCTTGCGCGTCCAGCACCACGGCGTGGGGCAGCAAGAATTCGCCGGGACCCGATCCCTTCGCGCCCCACTCGAGCAGGTACTGCCCGTCGTGTGAGAACTTCACCACCCGGGAGTTGCCGTAACCATCGGTTACATAGAAGTCGCCGTTCGGCGCGAAGGCCACGTCGGTGGGCAGGTTGAAGTTGTTGTGGCCCAAACCGGGGACTCCTCGGCGGCCAAGCTGCATGATCACGCGTCCCTGCGGGTTCATTTT
>DASQHK010000142.1:0-3746 GCA_035632135.1 Bryobacterales bacterium | reverse complement strand
CTGATCAGCTCCAACACCTCCGGCCTCCCCATTGCCTCGCTCGCCGAGGATTGCTCGGCCGACTTCCGCGCTCATTGGCTCGGCACGCACTTCTTCAACCCGCCGCGCCAGATGCGGCTGGTCGAGCTGATCCCCACCGCGCACACCGTGCCCGATGTGGTGGCGTTTCTGCGCGACTTCTGCGACCGCGTGCTTGGCAAAGTCGTCGTCTTCGCCAAAGACCGTCCCAACTTCATCGCCAACCGCCTTTACATGTTCGACCTGATGAACATCCTCCGCGCGATGCAGGCGCACGGGCTGAGCATCGAAGAGGTCGACGCCCTCACCGGCCCGCTCATCGGCCGCCCCAACACGGCGACATTTCGCCTCGCGGATTTCGTCGGCGTCGATGTGTGCGTCTACGTCAGCGAGAACCTCTACCGCCTCGTCCCGGAAGACGAGCAGGTCGACATTTTTCTTCCGCCCGAGTTCCTGAACCGCATGCTCGAAAAGCGCTGGGTCGGCGACAAGGCGGGGCAGGGCTTTTTCAAGCGCGCCAAGAACGACCGCCTCGTGCTGGATCTCGATACGCTCGACTACCGCCCGCTGCGCCCGCCCGATCTCGCCGGGCTCGACGCGGCCCGCAAAATCCGGGACACGGGCGCCCGCATCCGGCAGTTGATTTCCCGCGACGATCGGGCCGGGCGCTTCCTGTGGCAGACGCTGAGCGGCCTGCTCCTCTACGCCGCCGCCCGCATCCCGGAGATTACCGACGATATTGTAAGTATCGATAAGACCTTGCGCTTCGGCTTCAACTGGGAGCTGGGGCTGTTCGAGATTTGGGACACCATCGGGGTCCGGGAGTCCGCTCGCCGCATGGAGGCTGAAGGCAGAGCCCTGCCGCCCCTGGTCCAAAGGCTCCTGGGCGCGGGCGGCGACCGCTTCTACGAGGAGGAAGACGGCACGCGGTTTTTTTTCGACCTGGCGACGGTCGCCCACCAGCCGGTCCCCGCACCGCCCGGCGTCCTCACCCTGGTCTCCTTGCGCGACCGCCACAAGCGGCTGCTCTCGAACCCCGCCGCCAGCCTGCTCGATTCGGGCGACGGCGTCGTTTGCTTCGAGATCCACTCGCCCGGTTACGCTGTTGACCGCGACGTGCTGGCGCTGCTGCGCGCCTCGCTGGAGGAGCTGGCGTCCCACTACGAGGCCCTGGTCATCGGCCACGAAGGCGCGAACTTCTGCGCCGGATTGAATTACCAATATCTACTGGCGCTCGCCCGCGAGGGCCGCTGGGCCGACCTTTGCCGCTTGCTCGAAGACTGCCAGCAAGCCTTCGCCGCGCTTCGCCGCTCGCCGAAACCTGTGGTCGCCGCAGTGTTCGGCCAGACCACCGGCGCCGGCCTCGAGCTGGCCTTCCATGCCGCCCGCGTCCAGGCCCACGCCGAGAGCTACCTGGGCTTCCCGGAGGCTTCGCTCGGCCTGCTTCCGGTGGCCGGCGGGATCGGCGAGATGCTCCTGCGCTGGACGGCCGGGCTCGCCGCTGACGCCGACCCGCTCCCCAACCTGAAGGCAGCCTTCGAGACCATCGCCATGGCCAAGGTGTCGTCGAGCGCCGCCGAAGCGCTCGATCTCCGGTACCTCCGCCCCGAAGACTCCGTCACCATGAACCGCGACCGCCTCCTCGCCGACGCCCGCGAGACCGCGCTTGGCCTGGCCCAGACCGGCTGCGTCGCCCCGGCGCTGCCCGCCATGGTTCCCGTCTGGGGCCGCGCCGGACTTGCGGCGCTCAAGCTCAGCCTCTACCTGATGCGGCAGGCCGGGTATATTACGGATTACGACGCTCGCGCCGGCGAGCGGCTCGCCTATGTATTAGCCGGCGGCGATTTGCCGCAGCCCGTCGCCGTGCCCGAAGGCTACCTGCACGAGATCGCCCGCGAAGCCTTCCTGGGCCTGCTCGGCGAGCCCCAAACCCAGCAGCGCCTCGAACACTTCCTCAAGACCGGCAAGCCTCTGCGAAACTAGAAGGGTTATGGAACTCGCAACTCTGGCAACCCGGCTCGACGATCTCCTGCATCTCGCCCGCCCCGTGATCGGCATCGCTTTTCGCGAGGCGGCCCCCGCCGGGGTGCCGCGCATCGAATCGCCCGGCCCGGCCGGCTGCGCCTACTGGCGTCTGGCCGCCGAAGGGCGTGCGTTTTACACCGAGGCTTCCGACCATTACGGCTGCACCCTCGGCGCCCACACGCACAACGTCGATCTCCCGCCTGAGAAAGCCCAGGAACTCCAGTCCATCATCGGCACGATGTCCGGTCTCGAATACATCGGGATGGAAGAGGCGGCGACGCTGCCGCGCCGCAGGGTCCCCTTCGGCGTCGCCATTTACGCGCCGCTCGCCGAGGCGCCCTGCGACCCCGACGTGGTTCTGGTGCGGGGCAACGCGCGGCAAATCATGCTCGTTGCCGAAGCTGCGCGCGCGCTGGGCATCGAGCACGAACAGGCCCTGATGGGCCGCCCCGCCTGCGCCATGATCCCCGCCGCCATAGACGCGGCGCGAGGCGCCACCAGCCTGGCCTGCATCGGCAACCGCGTTTACACCGGCCTCGCCGACGACGAGCTGTACTTCGCCATCCCCGGACCCAGCCTCGCCAGCTTCGTTTCGAGGCTCGAGACCATCGTGCAGGCCAACCTGGCCCTCGAAGGCTTTCACCAGGACCGCAACACCGCTGCGGGGCCATGACCCGCCCAGCCGGCCTTTCTCTGTGTCTCTGCGCCCCTGCGGCTAACTGATGCCCGAAGCCACCCTCCACCGCCGCCTCGGCGTGCTCAACGCCACGTCGATCAACATGTCGAACATGATCGGCACCGGCCCCTTCATCACCATTGCCGGAGCCGACGGCATCCTGGCGTCGATGATGGGCCCGCAAGCGCTCGTGGGCTGGCTGCTCGGGGCGGTGATTGCGCTCTCCGACGGCCTGGTCGCCGCGGAGCTTGGCGCGTCGCTTCCCATTTCCGGGGGCAACTACATTTACCTGCGCGAAGGCTTCGGCGCGTCGCGCTGGGGCCGGCTCATGGCGTTTCTGTTCGTCTGGCAATTTCTGTTTTCCGGGCCGCTCGAAATCGCTTCCGGCAACATCGGCCTGGTCCAATACCTCGGCTATTTCTGGCCGGCCATGACGCCGCTCGAGACCAAGCTCGCCGCCGCCGGCGTCGGCGCCATCGCGCTGTTCTGCCTCTACCGCAAGATCACCGACGTCGCGCGCCTGATGATGTTCCTGTGGGTCACCATGCTGCTGACCACCGGCTGGGTGATCGTCGCGGGCCTTACGCATTTCCACCCCGCCCTGGCCTTCGATTTCCCTCCCGGTGCCTTCCGCTTCAGCGTCGGTTTCCTGCGCGGCTTGGGCGCCGGAACGCTGATCGTGATGTACAACTACCTCGGCTATTACCAGATCTGCTACCTCGGAGCGGAGGTCCGCGAGCCGGCGCGCACCATCCCGCGCGCGGTGGTGATCTCCGTCCTGGCCGTCGCCCTGATCAATCTCCTGCTTTCCTTGTCCTTCATCGGCGTGGTGCCGTGGCGCGAGGCGATTCACCTGCCCGCCATCGGGTCGGTCTTCATGGAGCGCCTCTACGGCAAGTGGGCCGCCTCGGCCCTGTCGGTGATGATCATGGTCACCGCCTTCAGCTCCGTCTATGCATTGATGCTAGGCTACTCGCGCATCCCCTTCGCCGCCGCCCAGGACGGCATCTTCTTCCGCTGGCTGGGC
>DASQHK010000141.1:0-12948 GCA_035632135.1 Bryobacterales bacterium | reverse complement strand
AGGTTCGGCGCGCTGATGCGGACCACGGCGAGATCCGTGGGCGGGTCGTCGCCGACCAGCTCGGCCGGAAAGCGGCGGCCGTCGGAGAGCACGACCTCCAGGTCCGTTGCGCGGTGGACGACGTGGCTGTTGGTGAGGATGAAGCCGTCGGGCGTAAACAGAAAACCGGAGCCGGAGCTGCGGCCCCAGCGCCGGAAGCGCGGCTCGCGGGCGCGGCGCGGCGCGGCGCGGTGCGCCACCTCGAGCTTGACCACCGAAGGGCTGACCTGCTCCGCCACGGTGATGATGGCGCGGGAGTACGCGTCGAGAGGATCGCCGGCCGGGGCCGGCGACGGGGACGAAGGCGGTGCGCCCTCGAAATCGGCGGCGCCGGTGGAAATCAGTTGCCAATGCTGTGTCATAATTTCAGAATCACATGAGACGGCTGATTTGGGAAGTACGCACCTGGCGGTGATATACTTACCTGGAAGATACCAATGACGCGCCAGAACCCGAAGTGCCCGGCAGAGGCGACCTTGCAGGTGATCGGCGGGCGTTGGAAGACGCTGATTCTGTGGAACCTGTTTCTCGGCACGAAGCGGTTTTCGGAACTGCTGCGGGCGATGGATGGAATCACACAGAAAATGCTCACCCAGCAGCTTCGGGAAATGGAGCGCGACGGCGTGGTGCACCGGAAGGTCTACCCGGAAGTGCCGCCGCGGGTGGAGTACTCGCTGACGCCGCTAGGGGAGAGCCTGAAGCCGGTGGTGGCGGCGATGTGCAAATGGGGCATGGCGCACAGCAGGGCGCGGGGCAGCTTCTCAGAGCGATAGAAAGTTGCGCAGCAGGGCTTTGCCGGTGTCGGTGAGCACTGACTCGGGATGGAACTGCACGCCTTCGACCGGAAGTTTCTTGTGGCGGAGGCCCATGATGAGGCCGTCGGCCGTGGAGGCGGAAATCTCCAGCGCGCCGGGCAGGGAATCCTTTTCGACAATCAGCGAGTGGTACCGCGTGGCGGTGAAATCCTGCGGCAGGCCGGTGAAGATGGTGCGGCCGTCGTGGTGGATCTGGCTGGTCTTGCCGTGCATGAGGTACGGCGCGCGGACGACGCGGCCGCCAAAAGCTTCGCCGATCGCCTGGTGGCCGAGGCAGACGCCGAGGATCGGGCACCGGCCCGCCAGCTTCTTCACCAGCGGCACAGAGATGCCGGCCTGCTTCGGCGTGCAGGGGCCGGGCGAGATGACAATGCGATCGGGCTTCCGTTCGGCGATCTCGTCCACCGTGATCTGGTCGTTGCGGCGGACCTCGATCTCGGCCCCCAGCTCGCCCAGATACTGGACCAGGTTGTAGGTGAACGAGTCGTAATTATCAATGACCAGTACCATGGGATGGCCAGAACAATCCGTCACGAACCCGCGAGACCATTACTCGTCGCGAATGCACGCGAATGGACGCGAATAGAAAATCCGGTCCTTGGCGGTTCGCGTGTATTCGCGGCCAGCGACTCCTCACTCACTTGCTAATTTTACCGCGCCGAGCAGGGCGCCGGCTTTGCTCAGGGTCTCGTCGTATTCGCGCTCGGGCACGGAGTCGGCGACGATGCCGGCGCCGACCTGAATGTGGGCGTCGCGGCCGCGCACGGCCATGGTGCGGATGGCGATGCAGGAGTTGAGATTGCCGGAAAAATCGAGATACATCACGCTGCCGCCGTAGATGCCGCGGCGCGTCGGCTCCAGTTCGGCGATGATCTCCATGGCGCGGACTTTGGGCGCGCCGGAGAGCGTGCCCGCCGGGAAGCAGGCCATGAGCGTGTCGAAGGCGTCGGCGCCGGCGCGCAGCCGGCCCACAATGCGCGAAACGATGTGGATGACGTGGGAGTAGCGCTCCAGAATCATCAGCTCCTTCACCTGGACCGAGGAGAACTCGCAAACGCGGCCGACGTCGTTGCGGCCGAGATCAACCAGCATGATGTGCTCGGCGCGCTCTTTTTCATCTGCCAGCAGGCGGCGGCCGGTCTCCTGGTCTTCGGCCTCGGTGGCGCCGCGCGGGTGGGTGCCGGCGATGGGGCGGTACTCCACGTTGCGGCCGTCCACTTTCACCAGCATCTCCGGCGAGCTGCCGAGGATGATCTGCCGGTCGAGCTTCAGGTAGAACATGTAGGGCGACGGGTTGATGGTGCGCAGGGCGCGGTAGACCTCGAAGGGCTCGACGCCCAGGCGCAGATCGAGGCGCTGCGAGAGCACCACCTGGAAGATGTCGCCGGCCAGGATATATTCCTTGGCTTTTTCGACGGCGCGGCAGAACTTCTCGCGGCCGATGTTGGAGCGCGGCGGCGGCGCGCGGCGCGCCCGGGCAGGCTTTTGCTTCGGCAGCGGACGCGCGAGCGTTCTCTCGATGGCGGCGATTTCCGCGAGGGCGCGGCGATAACCCTTCTCCAGTTGCCCCTCCCACTCGTCGCAGCGCACGTTGGCGATGATCCAGATCTGGTGCTTGACGTGATCGAAGGCGAGCAGCGTGGAGAAAAACAGGAACACCGCGTCGGGCATGGCCAGGTCGTCTTTGCGGAACGCCGGAACGCGCCGCTCGACCAGGCGCACCAGATCGTAGCCCGCGTAGCCCACGGCGCCGGCGTTGAGCGGCGGCAGGCCCTGCTGCCCGGCGGGATGGAACTGCTGCGACAGCTCGCGCAGCGCCTCGAAGACGTTGCCGCGCTTCTTGGTAATCTGGCCGTCCCGGCGGATCTCGATGCGGTCGCCGCGCGCCTCCACGATCAGAAATGGGCCGGCTCCCAGATAGGTGTAGCGGGCGATCTTCTCGCCGCCCTCCACGCTTTCGAGCAGAAACGAGTAGCGGCTGTGACCGGCGAGCTTGAGGTAGGCCGAGACGGGCGTCTCGAGATCGGCCATCACTGTCTTGTACACCGGGACGACGTTGCCCTGGCGCGCGTGATCGAGAAAGGTGGCGAGGTCCGGAAGCATAGCTTCAACCGGCGGGGCACGCGGCGGCGGCGAGCGCTTCGCGGGCGACGGTTTCCATGGCCAGCCGCGGCGCCGTTGTGCCGGTCCAAATCTCGAACTGCGCGGCAGCCTGCTCCAGAAACATCTCCAGGCCGGAGATGACCGTCTTGCCGGCCGCGCGGGCCTCGCGCAGCAGGCGCGTCTCCAGCGGGTTGTAGACCATGTCGAACACGAGGCTGCCGGGGATCTCGGCGGGGAAGCAGGTTTCATCGACGTGCGGGTACATGCCGAGCGGCGTAGCGTGAATCAGGACGTCGAACCGGCGGCCGGCGAGCCGCTCGCGCTCGATGGCTTCGGCCTCGCAGGCGCGCGCCAGGGCGCGGGCGCGATCCGGGTTGCGGCCGGTGATGAAAATGCGCGCGCCCTTTTCGGAAAGAGCGAAGACCGCGCTGCGGGCCGCGCCGCCCGTCCCTGCGATCAAGACGGTGGCGCCCTTCAGCTTGATCCGTTTCTCCAGCGGCACGATGATGCCGGCCACGTCGGTGTTCGCCCCGTGCAGTTTCCCGCCGCGCCGATAGACCGTGTTGACGGCCCCGATGCGGCGGGCGAGCGGGTCGATAGCGCTCAGGTGGCGCAGCACCTTCTGCTTATGCGGGATGGTGACGCTGCAGCCCGCCAGCGGCAAGAGAGCAGCGAACTTGAAGAAGTCGCCCAGCGTCGGCGGCTCGACCAGGAAGGGCAGATAAACGGCGTCGATGCGGCGGGCATGGAAGGCGCGATTGTGGACCGGCGGGGAGATGGAGTGCCCCACCGGGCTGGCAATGACGCCGTACACGGCGGTGTCGCAGGTGTGGCGATCGGCGCGATACTGGCGGCGCAGCACCAGGCTCGAAACCTGCCCGGGAGCCGTGCCGGGAGCGCTTCCTTTGCCTGCGCCCCGGCAAGGGGGCGCGGCGTAGGTGAACGGGCAGCGGCGCGAGAGCGACAGCACGCGGCTCGGCAAGCCCGCCTCGCCCATGGCCAGCACCACCAGCGGGCGCTTGCCGGGACGGTGTGCCGCCTCGAGCACGCGGTAGTTGTCGGTCGGCTTGCGCGCCGTCGTCACCAGCTTGCTCACGTCGGCGGGGATGCTGTCCAGGCGCCGCAGCACCGGCGCGAGAGCCGGCGTGGACTGGAAGTTGTGATACGAGACGACGAGCTTGGCGCGGCCGCGGAAGGCGGCCAGTTTCTCCCTGGCGGCGCAGGCGGTTTCGATCTCCACATCCACCGCCCGCGCGCCGGCGTCGATGGCCGCCTCCAGCAGCCGGAACTCCTCGTCGATGCTGCCGGTGAATTTGCCGCCGTTTTGCTTGCGGCGGCAGGTGGCGAGCAGGAACACGTCGGGATAGCGCTCCTTCAGGCGGCGGATCACCTCGGCGCCCTCGAGGGGCCGGTCGAGCATGTCCATGCGGATCTCGAGGAACTCTTCGCCGCCCTCGCAGGCTTCGGCGGCGAGCTGCTCGAGCCGGGCCGCGTCGGCCACACCCAGCGCCACGCATATCTGGGGGAACTCACTCCGGTAAGCCATGTGCGGGGAGGAACAATCAGCATACCACAGCGGGACATCACCGCAGTGCGCTGATCAGACGCTACCAAGCGCTACCAAAGGACGTGGACGGCGTACCGGGCGATCCGTTCGTCCGGAGTGAGGATGGTGAGGCCATGACTGATCGCCTGGCAGACTAGCATCCGGTCGAACGGGTCGGCGTGCAGCTTGGGAAGCCGCGCCACGCGCAGGGCGGGATCCTCCTCGAGCGGCAGCGGCTCGATGCGGTGCGCTTTTCGCTGCGCGGGGACGAAACGGGCCGGCGGCTCCGGCAGCGGCAGCCGTCTCAGGGCGTGCTTCACGGCGATCTCCCAGTCCGATACCGCGCTCAGAAACACCTCGTTGTCGGGGTCTGTGAATACCTCGC
This sequence comes from Bryobacterales bacterium, assembly GCA_035632135.1. Lineage (GTDB taxonomy): Bacteria > Acidobacteriota > Terriglobia > Bryobacterales > JACQDG01 > DASQHK01. The sequence continues at coordinate 8,060 of DASQHK010000141.1, read as the reverse complement.
GGGCGCGCGGCGAAAGCTCCGGCGCGCCGGTGATGATCCACAGAAAGGTGCAGGTGTCGAGCAGCAGCCTCACAACTTGCCGCCCTGGAACGAGTTGATCAGCGTGCGCGGCAGTGGCTCAAAGAACCGCCTGGAGACCCGGAAGGTTCCTTTCGCCAGGCCCACAGGCCGCTTCGCCTTCCTCGCCTGAGGCAGCGAACGGATTTCGGCGATGGGGACGTTGCGCTTGCATAACAATATCGACTCGCCCCCTGCGAGGCGGGCCAGATGGCGAGAAAGATGGGTCTTGGCTTCGTGGATATTGAGCCGAATCATGACCCAATTATAGCTCAGAAGTAAACTAACTTGTGGTCCGGAAAGATCCGGCCGCCTGCGGCAGAGCAAGAAACAATCCCATGATTTCTCTGTGTCTCTGTGGCTGATTCCGGTTTTCAGGGCGTCACTACGACCTTGCCGAACTGCTCCTTGTGCTCCAGCCGCTCGTGGGCGGCGCGAATTTCCGACAGCGGGAACACCTTGTCGATGACCGGGCGCAGCTCGCGGCGGCCGAGGAACGCCAGCACCTCGTGCAGCTCGCCGAGCGTCCCCATGAACGAACCCAGCAGCGAGAGCTGGCGGCTGTAAAGGTAGCGCAAGTCGAGGCCGACCTTAGGGCCGGTGGTGGCGCCGCAGGTGACCAGGCGGCCGTGATGGGCGAGCGAGGCGAACGAGTGGTCCCAGGTGGCCTGCCCTACGTGCTCGAAGACCACGTCGACGCCGCGGCGGCCGGTAAGCCGCTTCACCTCGTCGGTGATGTTCTGTTCATAGTGGTCGATCACCTCGTCGGCGCCGAGTTCGCGCGCGCGGGCCAGCTTGGCCTCGCCGCCGGCCGTGGCGATCACGCGGCAGCGGCGCAGCTTGGCGATCTGGATGGCGGCGCTGCCCACGCCGCTCGAAGCTCCAAGCACCACCACCTCTTCGCCCGGCTCCAGCCGCGCGCGGCCGATCAGCATGTGCCAGGCGGTGAGGAACACGAGCGGCACCGAAGCGGCTTCTTCAAAATTGAGGTCGCCGGGGATGGGAATGGCGTAAACTTCCGGCACGGCGATGTACTCGGCGTTGCCGCCGTCGAGGAAGTAGCCGAGCAGCGTGTAGTAGCGGCAGAAGTTGTCGCGGCCGGCGAGGCACTGCGGGCACTGGCGGCAGCTCTGCCCCGGTGAAAGCAGGACGCGGTCGCCCGCTTTCACCCGGGCGACGCCTTCGCCCACCGCAGCCACTTCGCCCGCCACGTCGCTGCCTAAAATGTGGGGCAGCGGGATCTTCTGCCCCGGAATGCCGCTGCGCACGAACAGATCCAGGCGGTTCAGCGCGCAGGCTTTCACCCGCACCAGAACCTGGCCGTGGCCGGCGGTGGGATCGGGGACGTCCTCGTAGCGCAGGACTTCGGGACCGCCGTGCTTGTGGATGCGAACTGCTTTCATCGGAACTCCTGCCTCCCTCGACTGCCGGCCCATCATTATAGCGGAACCCTTGCAGCGCCCCGCCCGGCGATATTGAGATAGGTCTCGCCGCTACTTGCCCCACAAGCCCTGCAAGACTTTGTTAGAATGCGGATGGTATGGATCGCCGAGATCTCGACGGTATGGACAAGGCAGAGCTTCTGATGGCAATTGAGGAAGTTGTGCCAGGTTTGTCTTTTCCCGAGGCGGCCAGTTGCGAGGATCTGATCGAATATCTCGCCGGAATAATACCGATGGACCCAGACGAGGACGGGGATGATCGCCTGGGCGTGGGGGTGCGAAATCGGGGTCCGAGAACTCCCGCTGGCACTCTTTACGCTAAGGCCGAGCCCGAGAGTTAATTCGTCGCCCGCCCCTTCCCCAAGGCCGCCAGCGCCATTACCCCCGCGTGGACCGCAGCCGCCCCCCTGGGTTAAACTGAAGAGCTAAACTAATAGCATCACGGCATGAGCGGCAGGCGAGCTTGAGCAGGATATTTGTATTCTTACTAGCCATCGCGGCGGCGGCCCCGAGTGTCTGCCCGGCCGCGCCGCAGTCGACGGCGCCTCCCCGTCCGGTCCCCGCAGCGCCTGGCGCGGCGCCTGCGGGGCCCGCCGGCGAGCAGGGCCAGCTCGACTCCGACATCACTCTTTTCACCGTTCTCGCCGCCATCAACGTGGCCGGCTATGGCGACGGCCTGGATTCCTCGGCCGGCTCGCCCACGCGCCTCGCGGTCCGCAAGGACCTCCAGTCCTTCCACGGCCCCAGCCTGGAAATGCTCAAGAACGTCTACCAGCAGCGCAAGATCGCCGACTCCGCACAGAACCTGGCTCAGTACATTTCCTTCTCCTTGCAGTGCGCCGGCCCGCCCGACTTCCATTTCCGCGTCCCCTTCACCCAGGTCTCGCCCGACGCCCAGCCGCTCCACGGCCTCCCGCGCGTCCTCCAGGACTTTTACCAGCAAGCGGACATTCCAAAGCTCTTCGCCAGGTATCAGCCCGATTACGAGAAGGAGATCGAGCGCTACCACGACCCGGTCACGCAGGCCGTCTGGGAAGCCAACGGCTATCTGCGCATTCCGACGTCGGGCTATCTGGGCCGGCGCTTCCAGATTTACATTGATCTGCTCTCGGCGCCCGGCAATCCCAGCGTGCGCGGCTACGGCCCCGACGTTTTCGTGGTCGTCCACCCCTCGCGCGAGCTGCGCACCAAAGAGATCCGCCACGCCTATTTGCACTACCTGCTGGACCCGTTCTCCTCCAAGTACGCCGCGGCGATCGACGCGAAGAAGGACCTGGCCGGCCTGGCCATGTTCGCCCCCGCGCTCGACGATTCCTACAAGACGGACTTCTCCCTGCTGGTCACCGAGTGCCTCATCAAGGCCATCGAGGCCCGCATGAAGTACGGCTCGGAAAAGCAGAAGCAGGCCGGCGTCGAGCAGGCGCTGCGCGAGGGCTACATCCTCACGCCGCATTTCTACGAGCAGCTCTTGCGCTATGAGGTCCAGCTCCAGGGCATCCGCTTCTACTACCCCGAAATGGTGAACGCCATCGACAAGCGTCGCGAGGACGCGCGGCTGCGCCACGTGAGCTTCCTCGAGCGCCCGCCCCAGCCGCAGCCCCGCGTGGAGCCGGCGCCGCCGCCTCTGACCGGCGTGGCCAAGACGCTTGGAGACGCCGAGGACAGTTTCCGCCGCCACCAGATCGGCCAGGCGAAAAAACTGTTTTTGCAAGCGCAGCAGGAAAGCGGCGGCCACGACGCGCGCGCCCTTTACGGCCTGGCCCGCGTCGCCGCCCTCGAAAAAGATCCCGAGCGGGCCAAGGAGCTGTTTCGCCAGGCGCTGGAGGCCTCGCCCGATCCCCACGTCCAGGCTATGTCGCATATCTACCTGGGCCGCATCGAGGACCTCTTCGGCGACCGCGAGCAGGCCGTCGCTCACTACAAGGAAGCTCTGGCCTGCGGCGACGCCACTCCGGGCACCCGCGAAGCGGCGGAGAAAGGTTTGAAGGAAAGCTTTGCCTCACCAAAACCAAAATAGAAGGGCGGCGTTCGATCACTGCGGCGCCGCGGGAGAGTATATGACCAGACTCATTCTTGCCGTGGCCGCCGGTCTCGTTGTGTCTGCCGGTGCCTGGGCCCAGCAGGCCGAGCCCAAGCAGCCCAAGCCCAAGTCGCAGAAGGAGGTGGACGCCATCATGGCCATCCAGAACTCCGCCACGCCCGATGCGCGCATCAAGGCGTCCGAGGACTTGATCACCAAGTTCGCCGACACCGAGTTCAAGGAGTTTGCCCTCCAGATGGAGACGCTCTCCTATCAGCAGAAGAACGACTACGAGAACATGGTCATCGCCGGCGAGCGCACTCTGGAAGTGAATCCCGACAACGCCGTGGTGCTCATCACGCTGGCGGAGGCCATTCCGCGCCGCACCCGCGAGCACGACCTGGACAAGGATGAGAAGCTGGCCAAGGCCGAGAAGTACGCCAAGAAGGCGCAGACGATCATCCCCAACCTGACCAAATTCAATCCGCAGATCACCGACGAGCAGTGGACCGACTACAAAAAGAACGCCATGTCGCAGGTTCACGAGGCGCTGGGACTGATTGCCCTGGATCGCAAGAGCTACCCGGCGTCGGAGCAGTCGTTCAAGTCGGCGATCGAGATTTCCCCGCAGCCGGACCCGATGATGTTCTACGACCTGGCGACCGTTTATATCGCGCAGAACAAGTACGACGACGCCATCGCCGCGCTGGACAAATCGATCGCCGCCGGCGGGGTCAAGATGGGCGGCAGAGACCTGGCGGCGGACCAGAAGGACAGGGTGATGAAGGCGAAGGGGGCCGCGGCGGCCAAGCCGGCCGCGGCGCCGCCGGCCTCCGGAGCAACGGCGGCCCCGGCGGCTCCCACCCCTCCGCCGGCCCAGCCGCCGAAGTGAAGCGGCCGCGGGGCGTGAGTCGCGGCCAGGAGGGATCCCCAACGGCCGCGGCCGCCTTCGGCCGCGTGCAACGTCGTCGGTCAGCCTTCCGGCAGAGCGCGCCGGCGCCGGGCTGGCCGAAGACGGTGCACTGCGAATACATAGAGGCCCGCCGCTGCCCGCAACGGGCGGGCCGCGCGGACAGGACGTGCACCATGGCGGAGGATATCGCCCGGCTTGAAGTCGAGATCGGCCACCGGTTCTCGAATCGCGCAATGCTTGTCCGCGCGCTCACGCACAGCTCCCACGCGCACGAGACCACCGGTTTGCCGGCCGGCGCCAACAACGAGCAGATGGAGTTCTTGGGCGACGCGGTGCTCGGCTTTGTGGTCAGCGCGCGCCTGGTCGAAGCCTATCCGCAATACCCGGAAGGCAGGCTCTCCAAGCTCAAGGCCCACCTGGTTAGCGCCGCCCATCTCATCGACGCGGCGCGCCGGCTTCGCCTGGGCGAATATCTCCAGCTCGGCCGCGGCGAGGAGCTGAGCGGCGGCCGCGCCAAGCGCGCCCTGCAGGTCGACGCCCTGGAGGCCGTCATCGCCGCGCTCTATCTCGACGGCGGCATCGACGCCGCGGCGCGGTTCGTCGGTCGCTTCGTGATCGCTGACGAGCTCGGCCCCGCCGGCCCGCCGGACGACCTGTTCGAGGACTACAAATCGGCTCTCCAGGAGCTGTTGCAAGCGGCCAAGCTGCCGCAGCCCAAGTACCTGGTGGTGAGGGAACGCGGTCCGCAGCATCACAAGACCTTCACCATCGAAGTGCGCGTCGGCAGCGACTTCAGCGCCCAGGCCGAGGGCCCCGCCAAGAAGGTGGCCGCCCAGGAGGCCGCCCGCCTCGCCCTGGAGCATTTCCGGCGCGAGCACGGTCTCGAGCCGGCCGGCGCGCCGCCTGCTTCGGGAGACGGCCATGGCTGAGGCCCGCCGCCTGGCTTCCCGGCTCAGCCCCCGGCGGCCTTCGGGCGCCCTGCTCTGGACCGCCGCGCTGGTCGTTTTTGCCGGCGTTATCGTCCCGCTCATTCACGCCAATCGCTTTCGCGGCCGCATCCAGGCCGCGCTCGAGAACAGCCTCGGGCGGAAGGTAGAGATCGGCGAGGTCACCCTCCAGCTCCTCACCGGCCCGGGCTTTCAATTGCACAACGTCATCATCGGCGACGACCCGGCGTTTGGCGCCGAGCACTTCGCCTACATGGACGAGATGCAGGTTCGCCTGCGGCTGCGCACACTCTGGACCGGCCAAGTGCAGTTCGCCTCGCTCACGCTCATCAATCCCAGCATCAACCTGGTCAAGAACCCGCAGGGCCGCTGGAATTTCGAGACGCTGCTCGCGCGCGCCCGCCAGGCGGGCCCGCTGACGGCCCCTTCCCGCCGGCCCAGCGGCCCCACCGCCGCGGCCGCCCGCTCCGCCCCGCCACCCTACTTCCCATACATAGGTGTCCAGGACGGCCGGGTCAATTTCAAGTTCGGTGATTACAAGAACGCTTTCCATTTCCAGGACCTGGAGGCCGCGCTTTCCCCGGCCCGCGACTCCGAAGGCCGCTGGCAGATCCGCTTCGCCGGACGCCCCGCCCGTACCGACCACCTGTTGAGCGGCATGGGCCGCCTCACCGGCGAAGGCGAGCTGGCCACCGCGCGCGGACGCCTGCGTCTGGATCTCGCCCTCGACTCGAGTCCTCTAGAATACCTTCTCACGCTGGTCTACGGCCGCGACTTCGGCCTGCACGGCGAGATCGGCGCTCGCGCTCGCGTGGCCGGCGACGTCGCGGCCCTCCAGATCGAGGGCACGCTGGAGGCCGATGATCTGCATCGCTGGGACCTGCTGCCGGCCCCCGACAGCCGCTTCACCGTTCCGTTCCTGGGCCGCCTCGACCTGCCGGAGCAAACGCTGGAGCTTTCGACCGGGGCCGCCCACCTTCCGCGGGCGCCTTCCGGCCCCGCCGGGCCGCCGCCTGTTCGCGTGCATCTTACGGTCAGCCATTACCTCAGCGCTCCGCAGTGGAGCGCCTCGGTCGAACTGGAGCGCGCGCCGGCTGACTCAGTCCTCCGCACCGCGCGTCACTTCGGCGCCGCACTGCCCGCCGGCCTGGAGCTGCGCGGTTCTCTCAGCGGCCGTGTTGACTTTGCAGGCTCGCTCTGGCCGCAGGGTGCGCTCCATCTCGAGCAGGGCCGGCTGGTGGTCCCGGACGCGCCTCCCATCGCAGTCGGCCCCGCCGTGTGCTCGCTCGGCGGCGCGTCGATCGAGCTTTCCCCAACGGAGCTGCGGCTGGGCGATGCCCGGCTGAAAGGCGAAGTCGTCGAGGTCTCCGCCTCCGGCCGCCTCGATGGCTTCTCGCTCGCCAGCTTTGCCTTGGATGCGCAGCTTGCCGCCCGCGGCCTGCGGCTGGAGGCGGTGCGAAAGCACTTGCAAGCGCTGCGGCCCGGCTGGCTCGCCTCGCTCGCCGCCGGCACTTGGGATGGCCGCCTCGTTTACAGCAAGCGGCCTGGCCAGCCGGGCGCCTGGTCGGGCGAGGGAACGCTGAGCAAAACCCGCTGGCAGCCGGCGGCGCTCGAATCGCCGGTGGATGTCGCGCGCGCTCGCGTCCGCTTTGAGCCGGGCGTGCTGCACCTGGACTCGATGAGCGGCTCGCTCGGCGAGATGCGCTTTGCCGGAGCTTGCCGGCGCAGCGCCCCCACGGCGGGGACTGCGGCCGCGCCCTGGGAGACCGAAAACTCTTGCCGCATCCGGGTCGCCGCGCTCGATCTTGCCCGGCTCGACCGCTGGCTCAATCCGCAGCAGAAGCACAGCCGCTGGGAGATCTGGCGGCGCGCCCTCGGTCGCACGAGCCCCGAGACGCCGTCATGGCTCAAGACCGCGCACATCGACGGCTCGGTCACGGTGGGCGACCTGCGGCTGGGCAAATGGATGTTCCACAACGTCAGCTCCGACCTTGCATGGACGGGGGACGCCCTCGAGCTTAGCGGCTTGCGCGCTGAGCTGGGCGCGAGCGGGCCCGCTAAGACTCCGCCCGCCAGAGCGCCCCTCGGCAAGGGCACGGTGAGCGGCTCGCTGCGCGCCGAGTTTAGCGGCTCCGAGCCGAGGTATCGCCTGCAGGCCGCCGTGCGCGGCGCAGACTTGAAGAGCTTCTCCAGCCCGGCCGCTTTGCCGGCGACCTTCGAGCGCGGCGCGGTCGATCTCGATCTCAACCTCTCCACTTCCGGCCGCAGCGCCGCCGAGCTGCAGGGGGCGCTCCAGGCATCCGGCACGTTCGAGGGCCGCTCCATCACGCTCGACAACGTCGCCTGGAGCCAGACGGCTGATGCCGCCGGCGATCCGGAAGACACCATCGACATCCGCTCGGTCGCCGGCCGCTTCGAGTGGAGCCGCAGCGGCCTCGAACTGCGCGGCCTGCGCATGGTGGTGGGCAAGGACGTCTATCAGGGCCGGGGCTCGATCGACGCCCGCTCCGGCATGCTGATTGACGTCGCCACGCGCGGCCGCCAGTCCCGCCTGGTTGGCGCCGCCGAGGAGGCCGCCAGCAGCGTGCCATGAGCGCCGCTTTGACGCGCCGCGCGCTGCTGGCCCTCGCTGCCGCGCCCCTGGCCGCGCTGGCCCTGTCGCCGCAGGCGTCGCACTCCGC
>DASQHK010000140.1:0-10513 GCA_035632135.1 Bryobacterales bacterium | reverse complement strand
GCCTTGGCCCCCAGCGTGGTGAACGTGATGATTTGCGCTACGCGCTCGCGGCCATACTTCTCGGTCACATACTGGATGACCTCGCCCCGGCGGTTCATGCAAAAGTCGATGTCGATGTCGGGCATCGAGATGCGCTCGGGGTTGAGGAAGCGCTCGAACAGCAGGCCGTGCTGGAGCGGGTCGAGGTCGGTGATCTGCATGGCGTAGCTGACGAGCGAGCCGGCCGCCGAGCCGCGCCCCGGCCCGACAGGGATGGACCGTGATTTTGCAAACCGGATAAAGTCCCAGACGATAAGGAAATAGCCGGAAAATTTCATCTGCTGGATCATATGGATTTCGCGATCCAGCCGGTCTAGATATTCCGGCAGGTCATGTTTCAGCCGGCCCTGGGCGCGCAGCGCTTCGAGGCGCGGGCGGCGCTTCTCGAAACCTTCGCGGGCCGCAAACTCGAAGTAGGTGTCGGTGGTGTGACCGGCGGGCACTTCGAAGTGCGGGAACGGCTCCCGGACCTTTTCGAGCTTGAGATGACAGCGCTCGGCGATCTCCCAGGTGCGGTCGAGGGCTTCTTCACATTCGCCGAACAGCGGCAGCATCTCGTCGCGCGACTTGAGATAGAAGTCGGGGGTGGCCCACTTCATGCGGGCCGGATCGGACAAGGTCTTGCCGGTCTGGATGCAGAGCAATACCTCGTGGGCGCGAGCGTCTTCGCGGCGGAGGTAGTGGGAGTCGTTGGTGGCGACCAGCGGAATGCCGGATTCCTGCGAGAGCCGGAAGACCTGCGGCAGCAGCCTGCGATCCGCCTCCAGGCCGTGGTTCTGGATCTCCAGGAAGAAGTTGCCTTTGCCGAAAATATCGAGGTAGGTGTAAGCGAGGCGGCGGCCCTCTTCGTACTCCTTTTCGAGCAGCGTCTCATTGATCTCGCCGCGCAGGCACGCCGACATGGCAATGAGACCCTTGCTGTGAGCGGCGAGCAGCTCCTTGTCGATGCGCGGCTTGTAGTAAAAGCCTTCGAGAAACCCGCTCGAGACAAGCTGGATCAGGTTGCGGTAGCCTTCCAGGTTTTCGCAGAGCAGGATGAGGTGGTTGTAGCGGTTGGAATCGCTGTTCACGCTGCGGCTCTGCTGGGTGACGTAAACCTCGCAGCCGATTATGGGCCGGATGCCGCGCCTGTTGGCCTCGTTGTAGAACTGGACGGCCCCGAACAGATTGCCATGGTCGGTCATGGCCACGGCCGGCATGCCCTGCTTCTGGACCAGGTCCATGAGCTGCGAAATCTCGCAAGCGCCGTCGAGCAGAGAGTAATCCGTGTGGCAATGCAGGTGAACAAACGGCGGGGCTGGCATTGGAGGTTTCAGTATACCGAAAAGGCGGGAGCGGGACAGCTACTCGAACAAAGCGCTGAGGGGAACGGAGAAGCCCGGCAAGAGCTCGGGAGCCGAGAGGGTTTGGGCAGCATCGAGGATGCGAGCGGTTCCAGTCGAATCAAAAACGTGGACCTGCTTCTCTTCCGGATAAACCACCCAGACCGCGCGAGCGCCGGCCCGCAGGTATTGGTTCACCTTACGAACCATTTCGAAAGCGGCGTCGGAAGGAGAGACAATCTCGACGGCGAGATCCGGGGCCCCTTCTTCGAAACCAGTGGAGGTCTCCGGCCTGCCCGCGCGAATGAAGGCAACGTCCGGCGCGCGAACCGTGCCGGGGTCGCGGCTCAAGATGAAGCCGACCTCGGTGACGACTTCCCCGAGCCGGTTCCGGTCAACAAACTCAGAAAGAAGCCTGCTGATTCTGACCTGCATTTTGCCATGGCGTCTTGCCGCCGGAGACATGGTGATCAGTTCTCCTTCGTCGAGTTCGTGGCGCAGGTCGTTCGCCGGAAGTTTTTCGAGCTGCTCCACCGTCAGGAGGGTGCGGGTAGCCATGGTTTTATTTTACTACTGAGCACACCAAATTACGGTAGAGAGCCTTTAGGATCTCCTTCCGGCTGCCGCGCCGGACGATGGAGCGACTGCGTGCCAGTTCGTGACGCCGGCGGCATTACCTTCGCTCCATCTCCCGATACAGCCTCATCCGCTCCTGCAGCCGCCACGAGTACAGCGCCGAGCGCGTCCGCCCGTTAGGGTGCCCGGCGTTCCAGGACCTTCCCAGCTCGGCGGCGTGAGCGGCGGGGTCCAGGCCGAACTCTTTGCAGTAGTGTTCCAGCAGGATCACCGCGAACTGAAAATGCCGGCCCTTTTCCGCCAGCGCCTCGAGCGGAGCCTTCCACACGATGGAGTAAAAACCCGGAATCTGCGTATACCCGTACAGGCCGGCCAGCTTCTTGAGCAACGCGGCCCGCTCCACCTCCGAGACCGCCGCCCTCAGTCGTTTCTCGAGTTGCGCGCGGGTCAGGCCGTCCATGTCCCGTGCGGCGCCGCCACGCAGGCCGAGCAGCCGCTGGTAATGGGCCGGCGCAAACCGGTACGTCGTCCGGCACCCGCCGCTTTCGTTGGCCGTGATCGCCGCCAGCAGCGCGCTCCGCGCCGGATCTCCGCTGGTGGCCTCGGCGATCAGCGGCCCGCAGGTTTCGTAAATGGACCGCATCAGCTCGAGCTCCGCATCGCGGCTGTAGCCCGGCCGCGCGCTTTTGTGTTCAGCTCTCTTCACCCCATGAATGCGCTCCTGCGCTGGCCCGGCGAGAGCGGCAGCCCATAGCCGATCATCGAGAACTGGTCGAACGCGAACAGCACCACCGACTCGCACAGCTCGCCGTGGGCCAGCCGCCTCTCCCAGTCCCACGGCTGCGAAGAATCGCCTACGCCCACCAGGTGCGCCATCGCGCTGCGCGCGAATCCCTTGCTCATCGGCAGCGTGATCGACGCCATGCATTTGTTGAGATCACGATCGCCAGTGTAGGTGAAATTCTCGGTCTTGAACGCTGTCAAATTGGCCGGCCCCCACGGAGCGCCCGGCAGGTTGACGATCTGCGTCAGTGGAAACGCGTTGACGTCGGGCGGATAGAGCACCTCGAACTTCGCCGCCGAATATGTGGCTTTGACGAAGCTGGCGATGGCCGTGGTGAAGCTGCCGATCAGCCCCGGCAAGAATGCCGATTCTTGCGGATACGGCGTGGGGTCGTCACTGTTGGTGACGAAAACATGCATCGCCCGGCCGTACTGCGCCTGAAACGTGGAGGTCGTGTAGGCGTCGTAGAACGTCATGCCGCTGGCGCTCGGGAAATACCACCACTGCACTTCGCCGAACTGCAGATACGGCACAAGGCCGGCGGCATTCATGAGGGTGGCCATGTCGAGATACACCTGCTGCCAGTAGGCGAGGCTGGTGGGCGAGAAGTTTGTTTGTGTCGCCGGGGTGGAAACCAGCACCGGCATGCCGTCCGGGTACCTCTGGGCGAGGCCTGCCGCCGCCGAGGAATCGCCGTTACCGAGTTCCATGCTGAACGCGGTCGCCGCGCTGATCCCGTAGCCTTGCAGTGCCGTGAAGTACGCCTGGTGCCAGTCGCGCGCTGCCCGGTTCACCCGCGGCGTTACGGCCAGATCGGTAAGCCAGGCGCCGTCCGCTCCGCCCGTCAGCGTGGCGCCGCTAGCCACTGCCTGCATCGTGCCCGAGGCCGGCGTTGCCGCGAGCGTGACGCTGTTACCCGCGCTGCCGAGCGTCCGCGATTGCATGGTCAATACCGGTCCGTTCGCGTGCGCCCAAATCCCGGTCGAGCCGTTGTTGATGATGTACTCAAAAGCCTTGGCTACGGTTACGAGCGTGTCGGTAATCAGCGTCACCCGCGAATACGTTGTCCCCGAGACGGTAATCTGCACCACCTGCCCGAACACCGCCTGCCCTTGAAACGTGACCGTCCCGGTGGCGTACACGTTGGCCGGATTCACCAGCTCGTAAAACAGCAGCGCGCCGGCGTAATGATTCGCCCGCCCCGTGAAGCCCAGCATGTTCAGGTTCCAGGCCACGCGCTCGGGCGCGAGCGCGAGCGAGTGGTTGGTGTCCCAGTCGGTCGCCAGCGTTTCATTTGCCACCGCCGGCTGCGCGCTCACGGTCGCGGCCGGAACGGCCAGCTCGAAAAAATCAAAATAGAAAACCGCGCCAGAGGCATGCGAGTCCTGGCCGGTAAGCGTCGCCGTCACGCTGTGGCTGCCGGTTCCGACCAGCCCGAGATCGAGGCGCACCAGGAAATCTTCCTGCGGCACGTAAAGGTCGAACGTTTGCGCCGGCCCGCCATCAACGCTGACGCTGATGATTCCGGCGCCGCCGGTCCGCCGTGATCCCAAGTAAAGGCGGTGCGCTACCTGCGCCTGGTAGCTCACGCCGCATTGCGCTCCGATCTGGGTCGTGCTGTGGATCGTCCCGCCGGAATAATTCCCGCGTTCTTCGCTCCACGTTCCGGTATAAACGACCTTGGCGTCGTCGTCCTCGAAGCGCCGGCTCCCCAGCCCGGCCACTTGATAATCCCGGTTGGTTCCGGTCACGGTCCAGTTGCTCACTGCCGCCGAGAACTCGCCGCGCTGGAACGCCGCCGGCTGCAGCGCCGCAGCGTAGGTCCACCGCATCTTGCGGACATTCGTGGTTGGCACCGCACCCAAGGTCGGGTCAGTGAGCGCGCCGAAGTTCAGCGTCACCTGCCACGCCGTCGGCGACGCACCGCCGCTCATCGACTGGCTCGCCGGCGTCCAGGTCTCGGTTTGCGCGCCGTTCACGTTCGCCACCACGCCCAGCATGTTGCCCTCGACGCCGGCCTTGGTATTGGTCAGAACAATCTCGGAGGTCCCTGCCGGTACGCTGGCCGTTACGGTGGTCGAGAACGTATTGACGTTTAGAGCCAGGTCTGCGAGCACGGTGGCCAAGGTGTCGGATACGGTCACCTGGTGATAGTAGTGCTCGTTCATCCACGAAAGCTCCACGTAGTCCCCGGCGGTCAGCGTGCCACCCAGCGTGAACGTCGCCTGCGCATTGGCGAAACTCCCGGCCGCCGCCGTGGCATAGTTCTTGAGAGGCACCCGGTAAACTTGCTCCGTCCCGGTTGCGTCCGGCGCCCAGATGCGCAGGTAGGGCCAGTCGACCGTCGGAAACAAAGTCGAATCCATCAAGATGCAGTTTGTCCGCGTCTCCTGGTAGCTCAGCGTCAGGCCGCTCAGATTTCCGTCGGGCAGGTAACGCAGCAGCGGATGTTCGTAGACGTTGTCGCGGTTCCACTCCACCACCGCCCAATCAAACTGCTGCCGCCACGAGCCGGAAACAGTAAATCCGCTCGCGCTGGCTCCGCTGAACGCCCCGACCCCGGAGGGCTGGAAGAAGTAGCACTGCAAATCGCGGTCCGGCCGCAATTTCTCGAGTGTTTCGGGCATAGAAATGATTTCGCCGCAGGGTTCCTGCGCTAGATACGAATCGTTACAGTCAAATCTCTTCCCGGGTAGGTCGTCCCCACGGCCAGAATGTCCAAAGCCAGCGTGGCCCCGGCCGGCAGCACCCCAAGCTCCGCCCCATCAACAGCGCTGCTGACGGCGCCTCCGCTGGGGATCAGGCACTGCGCGATCACCTGCGTCCCCTGCCGCACCTGCACTTGCAACGCCGCCCCCAGCGGCCCGCTCTTCGCCGTTGCGAACACGTCCCTGATCGAAAAACTCTGCTGCGCCGAAATCGCCGGAGCCGCGTCGAGGAGGATCCCCAGAATCCCCTCCACCTGGAAATTGAACTGGCCCCCGGCAAGCGTGCGCAGGCCATTATCGGTGAGGCGGCTGTAATTGTTGATCGTGACGGGGCTGGGGCCGAACGAGTTGGTCACAAGAAACTCCACGCTTGCCACGCGGATGTCCGGCATCCACTCGCTGTGACTCCAGTCGCCCCCCGCGGTCGTGCCGAAGAAGTTGCGCTCGAAGGGAACTACCACGGCTTGGGCGCCCAGGCGATAGACCGGCGCGCTGGCGGCGTGCGTCGCGGCCACGCTGCTCTGCTGCGCTCGAGTCGTTACGTAGGTGGTCCCGCCGTTCTGCACGGCCGTCACTTGCAGAATCTCGGAGTCAATCTGGATGAAGTCGTTCGACTGCGCATTTCCCGCTGCGTTCAGAGTCAGGCTCGTCTGGGCGTTATCGATCGCCGCCGCCAGTTGAATCGGGCTCACGCCCTGCAGTTCGTCCCGGAAATGCACCAGGAAGGTTCCGGAGCTGATCCCCTGCGTATTGACCAACTGCGGGAACCCGATGCCCAGGAATTGCAGCATCCCATCGCCGTCGGCGGCGAGCGAAAACGATGGCGCTGGCGGCGCAGCCTGATCGGCCACTCCCGTCCCCCCTCCCCCGATTCTCCAGCGTGTCACCACCGCCAGCGCCTCCGGCGACTCGACGTTGTTCACGTTGGCCGAGCGGCCCGAAATCTGCACCACCTCGCCCCGCAGGTTCGGCACCTCGAACCGCGCCGGGCTGCTCTTCGCCCGCCCGCCGAAATGCCACGCCGCTTCGCTCACCACAAAATGCGTGCTCGCGTCCGGCAGCACGTCCCAGTTGCGGTCCACCGTGAGCGTTGTCGCCGTGTTGGCCGTGATGGACCGCTCCTGCCCCGCCCCCGTGCCCTCCACCAGCCGCACCACGTGCCCCACATACGCGCTCGCCGTCATGGTCAGCGCGCCGCTTCCCACCTGGTTCGCCGCAATGATGGTGGCGAATTCTTCATCAGTCTCTTCCATTCGCCAGTAGAAATTGGCGTGCTCGTAGTCCGGGTCCGGTGACGAAACCAGTTGGAGCGCCAGCCCTGCATCGGTGAACTGCGCCGCCGGCGCCACGCCGCTCGCGATGCGGTAAAGCTGGGTGGGCAGCGATCCGCGGTAGATGCTGAACGTGCCCGTCCCCGACGTGAAGCTCAGCCCCCCCAGTCCGACGCTGTTGGTCGAGCTGCCCGCCGGGATCACCGCCCGCACCGTAAACGACGGGTTGCTCTCTTCTCCACTGGCGTCCGTCGCGGTCACCGCGTAATAAAGCGTCTGGTTCCCGGCCAGCGTCCCCCCGGTCGGGAGAATAGTTGGCTGCAGGCTCACAATGGGTATCCCCGCCACCCGCGATTGCCCCGCCACCGGCGGCGTGAAACTCACCAGCACCTCTGCCAGGATCGTTCCGTCCGTTCCCGTTACTTCGGTCTCGTTGATCGTGTACTGAATCTGCCCGTTGGTATCAACCGCCGCGCCGGTCACCGGATTCGGCACATCGGTCCCCACGCCCGGCTGTCTTCGCGTCGCCGGCAGCAGCGTCAACTGCCCGTTGGTGTCCTGATACCACGCGTCGTCGTGGATCTGCGCGGTGATGTGGACTGTCCGGTAGTTCATCCCCGGCGCGATCTTTACGATACGGAACGGCTGATTGATCAGCCCCTCTTTGCCGTACGTCACCGTGATCAGGTCGCCCACTCGCTGCCCCATCGCCTTCACCGTGGTGTCGAACTCGATGTAGCGGTTTCCGCGCAGCGATTTGTCCAGGAAGAATTTCGCGATGCGCCCCGCCTGGTCGTAACTCGGGATTCCATCGACCACCAGCTTCCCGGTAATCTCCTGGCCGGTCCGCGCCACGTCGTCCACGTCCACGATCGCGAAGCTGTCGTGCTGATATTCATTGAACATGTCCTGGAACTCGATCGTGAACTGGTTCGGCGTGTCAACCGTCTGCCGCGACGTCAGTTTCACGCTCGAAGCATTGTTCGTCGTTCGCAGGATCCCCGACGGCGGGCTGCCCGACGTGCCGTCGGCGTAAACATACGCTGGCCAGCCGCCGTTCACCGCCGCCGGCGCGTTCGAGCCGTAAGGCTTCCCCGGCTGCTGCAGCGCCAGGCTGTTCTCTACGTTCACTCCCAGCAGCCCGTTGGTCGTGTAGGTCAGCAGCAGCCGCGCGTTGTTGCGCACGCCGCGGATCACATCCGCCGCCATGCGCCGCGTCCGCACCGTCATGTTGCACTGAAACCGCGGCGCCGAAATCGGGTTTCCGTTGTTGTCCGTGGCGGCAATCGTCTGATTGCAGAACGCTGCTGCCTGGAAGAAGCTCGCCAGGTCCAGCTCGCTCAATTGCCAGTTACTCCGCCGCAGCACATCCAGCAGGATCCACGCCGGATTGTTGTTGAACGAGTAGCCGAGCGAGTTTCCTGAGCTGTCGAATGTCTCGATTTTCGCTCCCTCCAGCAGCGCTTTCAGGCGCGGCAGGCTGTTCCCGCTGTTGATCTGGTTGGGCACCACCACCGACAGACAGGCCATGCTTCCGTATGGATCGCTCGCCGGGTTCCCGTTGCTGTCCAGAAAATCCGGATTGAACCCGCCCAGCCGCGTCCCGGCGCTGATCGTGTTGTACCACCCGCTGCCGGTCATGTTCTGCCCTGCCACGCCCGCCGGGATCTCCACGTTGTTCACCAGCACCTGCAGCACCTGCGTGATCTCTCCCAGGCATAGCAGCACTTCCATCCGCGTCAGGTTGCCGTCGTTCCGCGAAAAAACCACCAGCGGATCAACCCACACCGTTCCGTACACCAGTGGAACAAAATCGTTGTAGCGCGCTTCGTTTGGCTGCACCGGAGACAGATGCGTCCCGCTCTCCCCGTGCCTGCGCACCTGGATCGCCGGCGGCACGTACTCGATCCCGCCGAATCGCCGCGTGAGGTTGCTCGCGCTGTCTTTGTCGAACATGCCGCGCGCCTGGCAATCGGAGCGCGTGAACGCGCAGCTCGTGAACGGATTGCCACTCGAGTCCACGTTTCCCACCCCGCCCGCCAGCCCCGCCGAATACCCGCACGGATAAAACCGCGACAAGCGCCCTTCGGCCCCTCCGTTCAGCGCTTCCTGCCGCTCCGTTGTGTTTGATGGAAAATCCCACGGGCAGCGCCTCTGAATCCGCACCGGCGGCAGCACCACCCGCTGCATGCTCATGCGGTTGGTCGCTGTCAGCCGGAAGGTCTCTTCGGTGATCTCATCCGGTGGGTTGAAGATCCCTTGGAAAATCACCATGCTGTCCGTCGCCGGCGCAGCGGCAATCAAGTCGAAGAACAGAAACGTCGCCGTCAGCTTCGCGCCCTTCCACCCGACCGACGTTTCTAGTTCGGAAAAGTGCGAATCCGCGTTGGCCAGCGTAAGCGACAGCTTCGGCACGGCGTCAATGCCCTGGATGCTCGCAGTTTGAATCTCGAATAGGTTGTGCTTCAGCACCCGCGCGCTGTAAAGCTGCGAGTTGAAGGTGACCTGGTGTGTGCTCCAGTGTTCACTCTGTCCGTTTGCGAGAACCACGTCGAACAGCAGCAGCGGCGTTTGGGCCACCGCCTGTTCTTTTACGTTAGCGATGGTGTCCATGTGATCTGAATCGTGCCCGAGTGCTGGTTCGGCGCCAGCGCCTGATCCCCGAGGGTGTCACTGCCGAACCGCGCCGCCGCGTGCACGCCGCCCTGCTGGTACGTTTTCTTGTAGGCTGAGGCGATCGGCTGCGGATCGAGTTGCGCCCCGTAGATGTCCACGGCTCCGCCCGGCGTGTTCACAGTAAACGCCACCGCTTGCGACAGGCTCGCCCAAGCCGTGCTCAGCGTGTAGCGCCGCCACTGTCCATCTGATACAAAGCTCACCGCGGCAAGCCCGCTGGCCCCGTCGCTTAGTTGCAGGCTGGCTCCCGCTTGGCTGGTCCTCGCCCAGATGCTCGCCGCGTACCGGAACCAGCCCGGAATCCCCAGGTCCTGCGTCAGCGTTCCGGCCCCGGTGAGTTCACCTGCTACTGTTCCCCCAAAAGGATCGCCGATCCCGGCCGCCACCGTCACGCCGGTTTTCACCCACACCGCCTGCGTGAAGTCTTCGCTCCAGGTCAGCAGATTTTCGCCGGGTTCGAGAAACACGAACGTTTGGAGCCTTCCCTCGGTTGCGGCGAATAGGTTCTGGATCGCTTGCCACTCGTCGTCGCTCAAGGTCTGTAACGGCAAGGTCCATTGCCTCTGAAAGAAATCCACGTCCAGCACACGGATTTCGGTGCCGTCGAGCGCTTGGTTCAGGAGTGTCCGGTATCCGGTTTCCCGTTTCACCGGCATCTGCGTCATGGCCCCGCTCGACAATTGTGGAAAGAACAACATGAATGATTCCGCGCCCCGGTCCGCTCCCTACGGAAGGGGACTTATGCCGGCACTTCCTCCACGGTCAGCTTCACCGAGCAGCGCGACTCGCTCTCCTCCTGCATGGGAAAATTGTCTTCTCCGAAGCGGCACGGCTGGACCACGTTCCCCGTCCACGGATCAGGAAATTGAAAAACGCCCAGCCGCCCCTGCTGTCGCTCGAAAAACCGCGCCAGCGTCGCCGTCTCGGTCTCATCCAGCATGTCGAGCGCAATCACCCACCGCCGGCGCGAACCCGGCAGGTTCCGGTATCGCTGCTCGCTGCAGTCCAGGAATTTATTGACGTCGGTCGAGAAGCGCTGCTCGAGTGTTGCCGGATACTGCGCCACCACACCGGTCTTCAGTTTTGGAAACTGGTCCATGGCCGCCCGGTCTCCGCTCAGCCCCTTGTAAGAATGGT
>DASQHK010000139.1:0-1792 GCA_035632135.1 Bryobacterales bacterium | reverse complement strand
GCGCGAGTTCTGTGGATCAACCGCCAGGATCCTGACGAAAGCCGCGTCAGGCCCTGTGGGACTTATCCCGCTCCAGTGTCTGGCCGCATCCGTACTCTTGAATAATGTGGCGCCAGCCGACACGTACAGGGTGCTCGGGTTTTGGGGGTCGATGGCGGGCCGCCCGACGTAGCCTCCCTCCGGCCCGCGGCCAGTCCACACGTTGACTCCCGCATAAACCCTGATAGATCCCATCGCAAGAATGGCGGGTAGCAGCAGAAAAACCACCCTCTTGCTCGTGCGTCCCAACGTCCGAACCGGCATTTCCATGTCGGCCTCCCGTTTTGCTTAAGTATAAACGAGTTCGCTCGCTCTGAACCGGGTGGCTTCAGGGCCAACACGGGAGCGCGGCTGCCGGCGCCGGGATGGGCCAGTCACGCAATGTGGTGGGATCCAAGTCCGCTCCGCTCGGCCACGCCAACGTCGCGACCTCGGGACCGCTCCGAACCTGCAAGAGAACGCGCCGCCGGGCTAATGCACAGTCACCGTTACGCTGGCCGTGTTGCGGCCATACTGGTTGGTTGAGTAGAGCCTGTAGGTGGTGGTCGCCGACGGCACGATGGTGATGGTGGTGCCGCGGACCGGGCCGATCTGCGGCGAGATGATGTTGTACAGCGAGTTGCTCACAGACCAGTTCAACGTGACCGATTGCCCCTTGCTAATCGAGGTTGCGCTCGCCGTGAAGCTGCTGATCACTGGCGAAGGGCCGCTGGGCACGTTGGCCGGCGTGTAGACGGTGCCCAGGGCCACCACCTCGAAGTTCGCTGCGGTGATGCTCTTGAGCGAGTTCAGGTCGCTGTTGTTCCAGCTATTGTTCGGGGAGCCGCTGATGAAAATGCCGCTGCCGTTGTCGGCCAGAATCATGCCGTATTTTTGCAGGGCGGCGAGAATCACCTTGCTCTGCGCCGGGAAACTGGAGATGTTGAAGCTCGACTTCAGGCGCAGGCGCGTGCCCATGGGCGGCGCGCTGGTGCTGGTATTCGAGGAGGCCCAGTGCGACGCGGGGGCGACGAACGCCTGGCGCGTGGTGGGAACCGTGAAGCGCAGGGCGTGTTTGATGGCGCCGGCCTTCACTTCGTCATAGCGCGCCAGGCCGGGAAAAATCGGCAGCCCGGCGGCGTCGGCGGAGGTCCAGGTGTAGGGCCGCTGCTCGTTGCTGAGCAGGTCCCACACCGCCGCCGAGTCCGCCTTCCAAGCTCCGCCGCTCTGGGCGTACGCATGGTATAGCTCATACAGCCAGCAGTGGAAATTGTCGAGCACCAGCACGTGGCGGTCGCCGGTGCCCGGCTTGGGATAGCCCTCGATCAGCGCGTTGGATGGAATCGGCATGGGGCCGGGGTCGCTTTCGCTGGCGAAGGCGCCGAGCAGAATCTGTTCCATCGGCTGCGTGGCGGCCGACACCACTTGATACGGAATGCCGATGGTCTGGCGCTGATAGGTGCCGGCGCCAAAGTCCGGATGCAGCGTCACGCTCGAGCCGATAAAACTGATGATGGCGCCCGAGCTGGGGTCAACCGAAGCCGCCGAGATGTCCTGATTCCACAAGCTCCCTGTCCCCTGGAACGGCACAAATCCGTTGAGATTCGACAATTGGCCCAGGCTCATGCCGCCGCACGTAGGCTGGGCGAAGCCCATGCTGCCAGACCAAACAAGAATTGCGCCGAACACAAACGCCTTGCCGAGGTTTCGCATAGTTCTGCCTTTCGCTCGATCTCAATCCATTGGGGGGACTGACTGGGAGTCCATCATAATG
>DASQHK010000138.1:0-3221 GCA_035632135.1 Bryobacterales bacterium | reverse complement strand
AGCGGGTCCAGGCTGCCGGTGAGTTCGGCTTTGCGGGTGAAGGCGAGGCCCAGCGCCCATTGCAGCTTGGGGTCGTCCTTGTCGTAGGCGAGGGATTTTTCGTAGTAGGCGATGGCGGCGTCGGGGCGGGAGAGCAGGCGCTCGCAGTCGCCGAGGCCGAAATAAGCGAGGCTGCGCAGATCGCGCCAGATGTCCTGCTGCGCGGCGCGCTTCTTCTTGCCCATGCCGGTCAGGAAGCCCAGCACGTAATAGTTGAGCTGGCCGCCGAGCTTGCTCTGGAAATCGCTCAGATCCAGATATTGCTGATACTCTTTTTCGGCCTCCGGGTACGAGCCGCTCAGGCGCAGGCTGTCGGCCAGGAAGAAGTGCGCTTCGGCGATGCGCGCGTTGAGGCGGATCGCTTTGCGGGCGGCGTCGATGGATTGCGGATACAGGTCCTTCATGCGGAAAGCTTCGGCCAGCAGGCGCCAGGCCAGGGCGTGATCGGGGTCGCGCTGCACCACCGCGTTGAGCTGGCGGATCGCCTCGTCGAAATTGCCGGTATCGAGCAGGGCGCCGCCGAAGCTGGCGCGCGCCTCCAGATAATCCGGATCGATCTCCAGGGCGCGGCGGAAGGCTTTCTCGGCCTGCTCGTCTTCAAACAGAGCATTGTAGGTACGAGCCAGATATAGTGCGGCCTGGCTGAATTTGGGGTCGATGGCCAGCGCCTTCTCGAAGTGCCCGGCGGCCTTGTGGTAGTTTTCGGCGAAGCCTTTGTTGTAGAACTCGAGGCCCTTATCCAGCTCCACCTCGGCCTGCTTGTTGCGGCGGCGCACGTAAAGGATCTTGATGGTGACGGTGGTTTCCTGGCCGGGGTAGACCATCTCCTCGCGCGGCCCATCGGGCTCGTAGCCCATCTTGACGCCCTGGATGGTGTGCGGGCCAGGCCGCAGGCCCTCGAGCTTCAGCGGCTTGCCCTTGCCGACCACGCCCGAGGACTTGCCGTCCACGAACACCTCGACGCCGTCCAGGTTGGCTTCGAGCACCAGCGTGCCGTATTCCGACGTCGCTGCCTTGGGCGCGCGGCGGGCCAGGATCTTGGGAATGTAGGCGAGCGGCATGTTGGGGTCGAAGCTGCCGCGCTCGGAGGTGGGGTTCTGGCGGGCGTTGGTGGCTTCGCGGACGTTGCGGTGCACGTATTCGGCCAGCTCGTCGGCGGTGACGATGCCGTCCCCATTCTGGTCGGCCTCGCCCTCCAGGCCTTTGACTACGTAATAGGTAAAGATGCCATGGCCGCCGCCCCAGTCGGCGCTCTCGAAGGAAGACTCGCGGTCGCGGCTGGCCGTGAGCGAGTAGAGCGAAGTGTGCAGGTCGAGCAGGCTGCGGTTGAGGGCCTGGTTGTCGGGGGCGATCGCGCCGCTGTGGCACGCGTCGGTGAGCAGCACTTTGTAGCGCGCCTGGATGCGCGTGCCCACCACGTTGCCGAGTGTGTCCATCGGGTAGCCGGTCGCGGCGATGTCGTCGGGAACCAGATCGTAGGGCGCGAGATAGGCTTTGCCGTTGAAGACGAAGCCGTGGCCGGCGAAATAAAGGAGCACGCGGTCGTCAGGCTTGGCGACGGAGGGCAGCCAGCCTTCGATCTCGCGCCGCAGGGCGGCCAGCGTGGCCTCGGGGCCGATGAGCTTGTGCACGTTTTCGGCGCGGAAGTTGCCGCCCTCCGGGCTGATGAGAATGGAGTAGATGGCTTCGGCGTCGCGGTCGGCGTACTGGAGGGAGCGCTGCGGCAAGTTCTTGTACTGCGATATGCCAACTACTAAGGCATAGCTGCGCGGAATCGTGACCGTGCTCGTCGCGGCGGCCGCGGCCGTATCTTTTTCCAGGCGCAGGTCGCGCTGCTGCTGTGGCTGCTGCGCCTGGCCCCAGGCGAGAGCGGCGATGGCGACCAAAAGCGAAAACAGTTTCGAGGACATAACTCCTTCACCGGTGCGCCAGGCGGAACTCGAACACCACCGGTCCTTGCAAGCCGGCGGGCGAAGCGACCACCGATGCCTGCGGCCGGCGCACGAACAGCAGGTCGCGGGAGGCCGCGCGGGGCACGCCGGCGAGATTCTCCGGCAGCCGGTCTTTGGAGCCAACCGGCTTGGCGCCGGCGGAGGTATCGACGCAATCACCGCGGGCGCGCAATATTGTATCGTCGCAGCGCGGCGTGATGTTGGGCGGAATCTTGCCGGGCTCGGGCGGAGGCGGCAGCGGGACATACGGCTTCACGCCTTCTTCGCCCGGCAACTCGAGCGGGCTGGCGAGCCAGTAAACCACCTCGTGTCCCGGCGGGCCGGCAATGCGGAACCAGCCCTGCGTGGCGGGAACGAGATAATCACGGCCGGCCTCCATGCGATTCTTCGTGCCGGCCTCTTCGCTGGGAAACAGCAGGCTGTAGCGGCCGGAGGTGGATTGGTTCATCACGTAGAGGTAGCCGTCGAAGTTGGCGCGCACGCGGAAGCGCACCAGATCATTGTGCTCGAACACCAGGCCCGGGTCGACCGTGCGCCAGCCGGAGGCTTCTTTTTTCTCCAGCGTGATCTCGAGGCGGTGCGGGCCCTGCGTCAGCCGCTCGGATTGAGCGAGCGCCGCCGGCAGCGTGAGCGAGGCGAGGGCGAACAGGTAGAGGCGCCGGTTCATTTGTGGTTCAGGCTGACGTCGGCGATGACACTGGAGCCGGAGCCGCCGCTCTTGTTGACGACGTAAACCGCCTTTTCTTTCTGGTCGCCGATGTTTTCGCCGACCTTCTCGAAAATCAGATCCCGCGCAGCGACCTGGCTGCGAATCCTGCCCACCACGGCGTCGTCGATGGAGCGGGTGTTCTCCGCCAGCAGAGTTTTGGACGGCTTGGTCTCGCCCTCCCGCAGGGCGTAGATCATTTTTTCCAGGTCCGGCTGCGGCCCGCGGGACAGGACCACGAAGAGCTTTTCCGTTCCCGGCTGCTCGTCGAAGGCGAACCAGTGGCCGGCGGGGATCTCGTAGTGCTTGCCTCGCTCGATGAGGTTCTCGCCGCCGGAAATCTCGGGCGAGGGAAACAGCAGGCTCCAGTTGCCGCTCGAGCCGCGCTGCACGATGTAGAGGTGGGCGGTGTCGTTGGCCTCGATCGACAGGCGGATGCGATCTCCGGATTGAAAAACGCGGTCGGGATCGACTTCCGCGGCGCGGCCGTCGCTGGCCTGCTTGAGGATGCTGTAGCGGAGGCC
>DASQHK010000137.1:0-4881 GCA_035632135.1 Bryobacterales bacterium | reverse complement strand
GCGCAGCGGCTGCGATCGTTTCTCACCGTGCTGGGGATCACCATGGGGGTGGCCACGCTGATGGCCGTGATCACCATGGTGCAGGGGGCTAATACCTACGTGGAGCAGAAAATCGCCAACCTGGGGACCAATGTCTTCCAGGTCGGCAAAATGCCGTTTGCCTCGACCAATTTTGACGAGATCATCAAGGCGCGGCGCAACCGCGACATCAAGGTGGAGGACCTGGCGGCGGTGCGCGAGGCGTGCACGGAATGCGAGGCGGTGGGGGCCGAGGCGAACACGGTCACTTCGGTGCGCTACAAGGACCAGGAGCTGCAGGACCAGACGCTGATTGGCCAGACCTCGAACATGAGCTACATCGGGACACGGACGGTGGGGAGCGGCCGCTACTTCTCGGAGCTGGAGGAGCGTCACAACGCGCCGGTGTGCCTGGTGGGCGACGCGGTGCGCTCGAAGATGTTTGCCGGGGTCAACCCGCTGGGGCGTACGGTGCGGATGGGCGCAAACGAGTTCACGGTGATCGGCGTGTTCGAGCGGATCGGGTCGGTGCTGGGGCAGGAGCAGGACAACTTCGTGGTGATTCCGCTGCCGCTGTTTTTGAAGATCGTCGGGCTGCGGACCAGCATCGTCATCGACTGCAAGGCGGAGGGGGGAGACGTGGTTTTCGCGCAGGCGCAGGACCAGGCGCGGCTGGTGATGCGCACGCGCCGGCACATCACCGGGGACAAGCGCGAGGACTTTTACATCGGCACGGCGGAGAGCTACATCACGCTGTGGAAGCAGATCAGCTCGTCGTTTTTCACGGTGTTCCTGATGCTATCGTCGATCGCGGCGGTGGTGGGCGGCATCGTTATTATGAATATCATGCTGGTGAGCGTGACGGAGCGGACCAAGGAGATCGGCATCCGCCGGGCGTGCGGAGCGCGGCAAGCCGATATCCTGCGGCAGTTCCTGACCGAGAGCGTTCTGCTCTGCGTGGCGGGAGGCGTGGTAGGAGTGCTGCTTGGGTTCATGGCGGCGTTTGTGGTGCGGATGCTGGCGGATTTTCCGGCCACGGTGAAGCTGTGGGCGGCGGCGCTGGGAGTAGTGATGTCGTCGGGCATCGGGCTGTTTTTCGGCATTTACCCGGCGGTGAAAGCGGCGCGGCTCGACCCGGTGGTGGCGCTGCGAGCGGACTGAAACCACAGATGAACACAGATTTGGAAAAGGGGCTCATCTGCGTTTATCTGCGTGCATCTGTGGTTCCTTATGACCCGCGGAGAGATTTACGAGAGCTTGCTGATCGCGCTGGACGGCATCCGCAGCCGGAAGATGCGGTCGTTTCTCACGGTGCTCGGAGTAATCATCGGCGTGACGTCTGTGATCGCGGTAGCGGCCATCATCGAGGGACTGAACCGCAACATCATGAGCCGCATTCAGGCGCTGGGGGCGAAGACCTTCTTCATCTCGCGCATTCCGCTGGCGCGCCTCGGGCGGCTGCCGGCGGAGATTCGCGTGCGCAAGTACCTGACCTTCGATGATGCGCGGGTGATTCGGGAAGCGTGCCCCACGGTGGATATCGCCACGGCCTTCGCCACGCGGGCCGTGTTCTTCGGCGACTCGAACGAGCTGCGCTATGAGGACCAGGAGGTGGACAATTCGATCGTGCGCGGCGTGGATGCCGACTATGCGGCAGCCATACCTATCTTTGAGGTGGCGCAGGGGCGCTTCATTTCGAGCTATGACATGGACCACGCGCGCTACGTGGCGGTGATCGGGCTGGGGATTGCGGGGTCTTTGTTTCCGAACGTGGACCCGATCGGCAAGGTGATGCGGCTGAACGGGCTGCCGTTTGAGGTGGTGGGGGTATTCGAGAGAGACACCGGATTTTTCGGCGGGCCGGGAGTGGACAGCTTCGTGTGCATTCCCTACTCGACGTTCCACAAGCTCTACCCGGAGATCAAGGAGCACTTCATCGCCGTGTCGGTGCGGGACAGCAAGGACCTGCCGGCAGCGGCGGACGAGGTGGTGAGCGCGCTGCGGCGGCGCCGCCACGTGGCGCCCCAGGCTAAGAACGACTTCGAAGTGACCATGCCGGATTTTCTTTCGGACTTGTGGAACCAGCTCACCGGTGCGCTGGTGATCCTGACGGGAGTGATCAGCTCGATCGCGCTGCTGGTGGGCGGCATCGGGGTGATGAACATCATGCTGATCTCGGTGACGGAGCGGACGGCGGAGATCGGCATCCGCAAGGCGGTGGGGGCGCGGCGCAACGACATCCGGGCGCAGTTTCTGATCGAGGCGGTGACGCTGACGAGCGTGGGCGGCGTGCTGGGCATCCTGATCGGGGCGGCGATCAGTTGGACGGTGCGGGCGCTGGCGCCGGCGCTGCCGACTTACGTGTCGATGTTCTGGGTGATGATGGGGTTTGCGATCGCCGCGGGCGTGGGGCTGTTCTTTGGATTTTATCCGGCCAACCGGGCGGCCAAGCTGGACCCCATTGTGTGCCTGCGGCACGAATAGCCCATGCCGCTCAAGGTTGCGGCGGCGATCAGCGCGCCTCAACAGAGCGATTATGAGCAGAGCAACCTTTACGTTTACCTCAAGCTTTATTAGCTCGTTGGCAGATCTCCCGAAGCCCATTCACAATAAGCTCGTGAAATGCCTTGACTTGCTTTCGAAGGATCGGCGGCATCGAGGTCTGAACGTCGAATCGCTGCGTGGCCGAGCACAGGGGCTGTTCTCTGCCAGAGTGGATTTGGGCTATCGGCTTGTGTTCGCTGAACCGTCAACCAGTGACGTGCGCTTGCTGCTCATCGGAAAAGAGGAGCAGGTCTACAGAGACGCGGAAAGAACGGGACGTGGCTGGCAGCCAACCGCGCAGGATGCTGGCGCGGCGCCAATCTCGGCGGGGCGCGTAGCTATTGCACAGCTAACGCTGGGGCAAAGCAAGAAATGCTTAAAGTACCTTCCGCTGAGCACGTTCTTGGACCGACAGGCAGCAACGACTAATCAGCTCGATCTGACTTTTGCCACCGTCGAAGGGATTCTTGGTGAAACTCTTCCGCGGACAGCGCACGATCACCCAGCTTGGTGGGGCAACAATAAGACAGGCCACGTCCAAGCCGCGGCGTGGCTCGGAGCTGGCTGGAAGACGAAGAATGTTCGCTTACGCGAGCAGCGGGTTGGCTTCGTGCGGACGAATCGCGCTCTTACAGAGTGAGCCTAGTGTGCTCTCGCAGCCACCGCTCCAGCTGCTCGAAACGGAAGCGATTGGTCTGGTACAACTCCATCAAGAAGCCGTAGGCTTCCAGATCGTCGAACTGGAGGCGGTACCCGTTCACACGGAGAAAAGCGGCCGTCACGGTGACGGCGGTGCGCTTATTGCCATCAACAAACGGATGGTTTTGTGAGAGGCTTTCGAGCAAGGCGGCGGCCTGCTGGATCAGATCGACGTAGTACCCGGTTTGCGGCCGTGCGAGTGCGGCCTCCAGGGCTGGACGGTCGCGGAGCCTTCCGGTCCCTCCGAATCGGGCGATCAGCTTGAAGTGCGTGAGAAGAACCTCGTCGATCGAGGGATAGAGGGTCACTGAGCCAGGCGGCGCAGCAGTTCAGGGTGTGCGGCGATAAACTCTTCAACCGCCGCCAGGAAGGAAGACTCGGCGCCCTTTCCCGGCTGCTTTTTCAAGAAGCGAATGAACTCTAGAACAACGTCGCGTTCTTCCGGTGAAAGCTCGGAAACCACTTGAGCCAGATTGTCAGCAGCCATGGGCGACCTGCCAATTCACCCCTATTGTACATGGTTCGCGGCGCCTCGGCTTGCGAGACAGCAGCGGTTGTGATTGGCGCGTGGTGAGGCGCGGCTTGAGGGTCGCGCACTGGCCTGACTCGTGTGCCTGCGGCACGAATGAGCGGCCCGCAATCACCGCTTCGCTCACCAGCGAGCTTTGTCGCCGGGCTGCCGGACGGGGAAATTGCGAAGCGCATCCTCGAGTTTCGGAAAGCAGTCGATCACGAGGTTCAAGCCCACCATATCCAACAATTTCTGGACGTGCTGATTGCCGCCGGCGACGCGAAGCCCCGCGCCGGCGCGGGAAGCCCGGTACGCGCACTGGGCGAGAGTGCCGATGCCGGCGCTATCGATGCGGTCAACACCGGCCAGGTCGACGACGAGTCTTCTTTGATTTCGGAGCAGCAGGCTTGCAACCTGTTTTTCGAGTTGATCCCGCTCCGCTCCGAGCTTCAGCTTGCCCGACACCTGCAGGACGGCGATGTCCGGCTCGGCATGATGAATTTCAATACTCAACTCCATAGCAACCCTCCGCTCGCTTTCGACTCCCAGCGACAGGATAGGGTTTTGCGGGCCGCCGGGGAATCGGGTGAACTCTCTAACTGCGACAGAGATCCCTCTTAGTAGCGGAGGCGCGGGGGATGCTACAGGATCCGGGTGCCGTACTGATCGAGAGCCTTCTGGCGGAACTCGATGCCCTGGCCGGGCGTGTCGTCCAGATACAGCATGCCCTTCTCGATGCGCGGGTGGCGGTCGTAAATCTCAAACCACAGCGGGTCGCGGTCGGGGTTGGCGAAGCCTTCGAGGATATAGCCGTTGGGGATGGAGGCGAGCAGGTGGCCGTGCAGGATCGGTTCATGGTGCGGGGCCATGCGGATGTGGCACATGCTGGCCATGCCGGCGATTTTGCGCCACTCGGTGATGCCGGCGTGGGCGTGGCAATCGAACTGGAGCACGTCGATGGCGTTGGTTTCCATGAGGCGGCGGGCTCCCCAGCGCGTGATCTCGCCTTCGCCGGAGGCGATCGGGATGCGCGTGCTGGCCTTGAGCAGCTTCAGCGCCTCGACATCGTCGTACCAGTGCAGCGGCTCCTCGAGCCAGGTGATGTCGAG
>DASQHK010000136.1:0-10297 GCA_035632135.1 Bryobacterales bacterium | reverse complement strand
GCACACCATCGCTTACAATTCGGCGGCCGGCGCCGGCACCCAGTTCGTGGTGACCGACCTGGACGGCGACGGCGACCTGGACATTCTGGTGGCGGGCAAGTCGGGGCAATACTGGTTCGAGAACCTGACCATTGACAAGGTGCCCTGGCAGGATCGCTACGTGCTGGTGAGCCCGTAGTAGCAGGAATTCAGGGCCGCCGGATCACGAAATCCACTTCGTAGACATCGTAGGGCGTTTTGACCATCCCCAGGCGCTGGTAGGTCTGCTTGGCAGCGGCGTTCTGCTTCTCGACGTAAAGGCGCAGGCCGCAAACGCCGCCGCCGGCCTTGGCCTTCGCCTCGACGTGGCGGTAGATCTGCTTGAACACGCCGCGGCCGCGATAGTCACGGTGCACGTAGACGCTCTGGACCCACCAGAACACGCCGTTGCGCCAGTCGCTCCACTCGAAGGTGATCAGCATTTGGCCGACGACCTGGCCGGCGTCCTCAGCCACCGTGTAAAAGCCCTTGGATGAATCGGCCAGCACGGCGCGGACGCCGGCGAGCAGGCGGTCGCGGTCCAGCTCAATGTGTTCGGTTTCGACGGCCAGGGCGGCGTTATAGCCGGCGATGATCCCGGCGTCGGAGGGCGATGCGGCGCGGATGACGATCGGCATGGCTCATCATCATAGCGCGGGCTTGGATCAGGGGTGCGACTTGCCGGCCGCTTCTGCCAGAGACTAGCGCGCCGGCGCCTTCTGAAAGTATTCCTCGATGGCCTCTACGAACAGCGGCAGATAGGTGTCCAGCATGCAGCGATCGGTATCGCGCGGATCGCAGGAGCCGTCCGGGTTGCGGAGACTGCAGGTGGCGCACACGTGATCCCGCAGGGACTGGACGTAAGGCCCTATCTTGTCGCTATCGACCATCAGGATCGCTTCCGCGGCCAGGGGCAGCTTGGACATCAAAGTACAGGAGCCCTCCGCCAGCCGGTCGCAGGAGCCGTCCGGGTTGCGGTCGACGCACACCGCGCAGATTTTTTCGCGCATGATGGTTGCCAGGCGCCCGATTGTTCTCTCGTCCATACCGTACCTCCTGGTTCTACTCACTCTGGTTACCTGCAAGCCGGCATCCAAACCCATTGCCCCTCCCGGATTCATCACGGACGGCTGGATGCTTGCGAACAACTCACGAGCCTGGGGGCGGGGGTGAGGCTCAAGACGCCGCAAAACTCAGCGAGCTTCAATTCCGTGGCCCGCAGCCGGCTCGCGATCAGCTCGGACAATTGACGGAAAACCTCGAGACCCAGACTGGGATCGTCGCGGCAGGCGGCCAAAAGCCCGGCGGCATCGAGGCGCAGGGCGAGGCAGGACTCCCGGGCGCGGACCTGGAAGAGGCTGTAGTGCTGGCTCACAAGCGACGACCACCCGAAGGCGTCGCCCGGCGCCAGGGCCTGCACGCAAACGGCATACACCGGGGTGCGGATCTCCAGGCACGCCGATCCCGAGACAAGGCAATAGAGATAGGGCAGGATATCGCCAGCGCGGAAGATCGTTTCATCCTCGCGAAAACACACCTCCTCGGCCAGGGTCGCCAGCTTCGATCGGTGGGCCTCCGTCATGCCCTGAGTGAATCCGTGCACTTTTAAGGTCTGCAAGACCTGCTCTTGTGTCATATCCCCCACCGCCTGGGTCAGATGCCGCGCCCAGCGCCTTACTCAAGAGCCTGAGCGCGCGGACGGGGGGATGTCAGCAATTGAAGCTCCAACGTGGGAACAGCAGCAGCGGGGTTTACAAGATTCCCCGGCGACTCTTCATCTCGTTGGAGAGTTGGCGAAGCTGCTCCCAGCTCAACACTTGTCTGGCGAGTGGAAGGAACGTCTGGTCTTCGGAGGCGATGTGGGAGCGGTAAAGCCGGCCGAGGTCGTTCGCCACCGCCTGCACCCGCGCCGCCAGCGGGGCGCCGGCTGCTTCCGCAGAAAGTTCCGCAAACACCAGTCGCAGCTCGGCGTGGAGGCGGTCGGCCTCGCGGTGCTGCCGTTCGAGCTGATCCAGGTAGGCGAGTTGTTCGGCGGTGAGGCGCTGGCGCAGCCGGGGAAACAGGCTCTCTTCCTCGTCGGCGGTGTGACGGACGCCGTTCGAATCAAAAAACCGGAGGCAGCCCTCCATGGCCTCCAGCGCCTCGGCGCGCCGCGACTCCAAGTGAAACGCGGCGCGTTCCAGGATCTCCAGGCGCTCCTCGATGCGCCGGTGGCAGGCGAGCAGATGATCGAGCGGACGGTCGAGAGTGGCCTGCTCCTGCGGCCCGCCCTTCTTTGCGGCGATCAGTTGCTCGACCCGGATCATGACCGGCCACTCGGGCCGGCTTCGAGCCGGCAGGCGCGCGGAAACAAGATGTTGTTTTCCAGGTGAATGTGCACGTGCAGGTCCGACTCGAGCGCGGTGAGCCTTTGAAACAGGTTGCGGTAGGTGTTGCAGGCGTCGGGTGGCAGGGTGTAATCCGAGGTGGCTTGCCGCATTTGCGCGAGCGCCGCGGCGGCGCTGTCGTGTTCATGCTCCATCATACGGATGGGGTTGCCGATGGAGCCGCCGGGAGCGCCGGAGAACGCAACGCCCTCCTTGTGGGCCGCTTCCAGCCTCTCGATGAGGGGGAACAAAATCATCTCCTCTTTCATCATATGGGCGGTCAGCTCCGCCGCCAGCCCTTGGAAAGCGTGCTGCAAAGGGAGCAGCGAGTCGGAATGGTTGCGGCCGTGCGCCTCGATCACCTTGGCGATCGTCCGGCCGAGCGACGGCAGCTCTTCGCGCAGGTAGTTATGATGCCGGCTCACGATGTGGCCGGCCAGGGCGGCGAGCGAGGCAGCGGCCCAGTCCTGAGATTGTTCCGCGACGTGCGTGCTTTCCAGCTCGGCCAGAAGCTGCTCGGCGGAGAGGCCCTTTTCCCGGCAGGCCTGCTCGACCGGCCGGTTGCCGTGACAGCAGAAATCGAGCTGGTATTTCTCGAATACGCGCACGGCGGCCGGGTTTTCCGCTGCGATCTCACCCAAGGTTTTTTCGGTTTCTAACAGCATGATTTTCTCCTACGGTTTCAGGCTAGCCCGCCGGGGCCGGTCGAGGCTGTAACCAGAGTCACAGCAGCGGCAAACCCGCCGCAGTACGCTCAGACCATGCGAGACTTCGGGCAAGCGCCGTTTCTGGTGATCTGGGAGGTCACCCAGGCTTGCGATCTGGCGTGCGCGCACTGCCGGGCTTGTGCGGTCCCGGTGCGACACCCGCTGGAACTGACCACCGCAGAGGGCTGCCGGCTGCTGGAGACGGTGAGGAGCTTCGGCGATCCGCTCATGGTGTTCACCGGCGGCGACCCGCTGAAGCGTCCCGATTTGCAGGCGCTGCTCGAAAGAAGCGTGGCGCTCGGGTTGCGGACAACGGTGACGCCCAGCGCCACGCCGCTGCTGGGTGTGGAAGCGATCGCCGGCTTCGAGCGCGCCGGCGTGGCGCGCATGGCGGTGAGCCTGGACGGCCCCGACGCTGCCACGCACGACGGCTTCCGGCGCGTCGAGGGATCGTTCGCCCGCACGCTGTTTGCGCTGGACGAAGCCCGGCGCCTGGGTCTCGAAACGCAGGTCAACACCACCGTCACCCGGCGCAATCGTTTGCGGCTGGGGGAAATTGCGGATCTGGTGGAGCGCGCCGGCGCCCGCCTGTGGAGCGTTTTCTTCCTGGTCACCACCGGCCGGGCGCTGGCCGAGGACGACGTCAGCGCCGGGGAGTACGAAGAGGTCTTCGCGTTCCTTTACGAGCTTTCGAAGCGCGCGCCGTTTGACATCAAGACGACGGAGGCGCAGCACTACCGCCGTTACGTGGCGCAGAGGCGGAAAGCGGAGTCGAACGGCTCCACGGCGGGCGCCGCGCCGCCCGCGCCCGGCGCGGTGGCCCGCCAGGCGGGTATCAACGACGGCAAGGGACTGGTCTTCATCTCCCACACTGGCGAGATCTACCCGAGCGGCTTCTTGCCGATTTCAGCGGGCAACGTCCGCCGCGATTCCCTGGCCGAGGTCTATCGCCGCTCGCCGCTGTTCCTCGCGTTGCGCGACAGCGACAATCTGGGCGGGAAGTGCGGGCGCTGCGAATACCGAAACCTGTGCGGCGGCTCCCGCTCGCGGGCGTATGCGCTGACCGGCGACTGCCTGGCGGAGGACCCGCGCTGCGTCTACCAGCCGCCAGCCTCTCCGGCCGGCGCCGGGCACACGGAGGCCCGCGCAGCTCAGCGGAGACTCAGGTCGTTCAGGATCTTGGGAGACGCCTCGTCCATCGCCAGCAGGTTGTGACAGGCGCCGCAGTCCTGCGTAATCTTCTTGCCGTCGGCGCTCGAGTGCTGGTCGTCGTGGCAGCGGAAGCAGCCGGGGAAATCCGTGTGGCCGAGATTGTTGGGGTAGCTTCCCCAGGTTACTTTCATGGCTGGAAACACGTTGCGATCGTAAATGGCGAGCACGGCCTGGGCGGCGCGGGCGATCTCGGCGCGGCGCTGCGCGTAGACTTCAGGGTGCTTGTCCTGGTAATACTGCTCAAGGGTCCCAGGGATCAGCCGGGCCGCCTCGGCGCGGCTGGCGTAGGGCTTCTTGAGGATTTCCACGCTCTGCTTCCTGGCGAAAGGCAACGCCGCAGGGATATCCCCGGCGGCCAGGGCGCGGTCCGCGGCGGCCTCAGGCATCTCGAAGGTGTGGGTGGGGCGGTTGTGGCAGTCTACGCAATCCATGACCCGGCGCGGCAGCCGGCGGGCGGTTTCCGGTTTCGCCTCCGCCGCCTCGTACACGGTCTTGCGGCCGGCGCCGTCGGTGTAGCTCACCCAGGGAATGGTCTGGCGGCTGGCGTCGGCCGGCGCGTACTCGATCGTAACGCCCTGGCCGAGGTGGATGCCGTGAATGCCGGCCTCATGGTTGCCCGGGCCGCCGATGTGCATCAGCAAGACCGTCCTGGTGGCGGTGTTGGCCTCGTCGTCGGCAAACTTGGTGAGGATGCGCAGGCGGTCGCTGCCGAATTTCTGCGGCCAGTGGCACGTCTCGCAGGTCTCCCGCGCCGGACGCAGGTTGCGCACCGGGGTGGGAATCGGCCGGTCATAGGTATTGAACATGACGGCGAAAACCTGGCCCACGCCGGAGAGCTTGCTGCGCACGAACCAGGAAGCGCCCGGGCCGATGTGGCACTTGACGCACTCCACGCGGGCGTGGGGCGAGTTCTGATAGGCGGCAAACTCCGGCTGCATCACGGTGTGGCAGGTCTGGCCGCAGAAGCTCACCGTTTCCATGTAGGTGACCGCCCGGTACGACACCTGGGTGGCGATGACGCCGTTGGCGATGGTGGCCAGGCCCACGAACGAAAGCAGCTTCCGCAACTCGGCGTGCTTCAGGTCGAGCGGGGGAAAGTTCGCGGGATAGACGCCCTGCCGGCGCTCTCGCCGCAGGCGCAGAAAAAGGCCCGCGGGAATCAAGGCCAAGCCGGCAAAAAAGGCCCCGGGCAGCAGCAGGAACGCCAGGATGCCGAAGTAGGGGTTGGCAACTTCTCCGCTGAGGTTGGAGGGCAGAAGGAAAATCCAGAAGATGACGGCCGCATTCACCAGCACCACGCCGATCCGGCTCAGCCAGTTGTTGGAGAGATAGACCAGCGGGGCGAG
Organism: Bryobacterales bacterium; assembly: GCA_035632135.1. Classification (GTDB taxonomy): domain Bacteria; phylum Acidobacteriota; class Terriglobia; order Bryobacterales; family JACQDG01; genus DASQHK01. The sequence continues at coordinate 4,648 of DASQHK010000136.1, read as the reverse complement.
CCGGTCGCGAAATCGGCCTGGTGGGGCGGAGATCATGAGGGCGGATCGCCGGGATCAGAAGGCGGCCGCTTCCGCGTGCTGAAGCCGGTAAGCCAGGCCGTGTCCATCGGGTAGACGTCCGGATCGAAGATGACGAAATAGAAATGCCAGACCGCGATGGCCAGAGTGGCCAGCACCGCCTCATAGAAATGCACGGCGGTGGCGAGGTCGATGGCCACTTTGGGCAGCCAGCGGAGAGAGAAGTCGTGCGCCCAAAGCGGCACGCCGGTGAGGGTCATGATCACCGCCCCCCAAGCCAGCGCCCAATACTCGAATTTTTCCGCGTAGCTGTGCGCGGAGAGCGGCGGGGGCTGGGAACGCACCCCCAAATTGTAGCCGAAGTTCCGGAAGGCTTCACCGGCATCCCGCCGGCGCGGCCACAGAGATCTCCAGTGCTGCCGCAGCCGCGGATTCGCCGCGAGTGAAATCAGGTGCATCACCGCCACTGCCACAAAGATCGCCGCGGCGATGCGGTGCAGCGTGCCGCGCAGCTCCCAGGAAGCTCCCCAGCCGGTGAGCGGCCGGGCCCACCACGGGTCCGGGTATTTCAGCGCGAAGCCGGTCCAGGCCAGGGCGGCGAAAGACAGGATCAGCAGCGCGTGCTCGATTCGCTCGAACCGAAACATGCGCAGCTCGGGCGCTTGGCCGGGCGGGGCGGCGCCCCGGGGCCGCCCAAGCTTGCGGATCCAGTCGCCGAAGTTGTGAAGGAACAGCAGCCCGAGCAGGCTGGGGATCAGGACGACATAGATGGCGCGCACCCAGCGGACGGCGGCCGGCTCCACGCGGCCCGGCAGCTCGTGCACCGGCCCCAGCGCGAACCGCCTGCCCGCCCCCGGATGGCACTGGCCGCAGGTGGCAGGCAGGTTCTTCGGATGGATGGTCGACCGCGGATCGGAAGAGGGCAGAATGTTGTGAACGCCGTGGCAGCTCGCGCAGTTGGCCACGGCCAGCGCGCCGGTCTTGGCCGCCATGCCGTGAAACGAAGCGTCAAAGCTGACCACGCGATCGGCGGGAAGGTTGAATCTGCGGGAGAGCCGGATGTCGCCGTGGCAGCGCGCGCAGGTCTCGCGAATGTGGCGCGAGTTCACCGGAGACGATTCAGGACGCGGGCCTTCTATGGAATGCTCGCCGTGGCAATCGGCGCACAGGGGCGCCGCGGAGACGCCGCGCTCCAGCGCCTGTCCGTGCACGCTCGCCTTGTATTGCTGCGCAATGTCGCTGTGGCACATGCCGCAGGTATCGGGCACCGCCTTGCGGAAAGCGCTGGAGCCGGGGTCCTTCACCTCGTGCGGATCGCCGTGACAGACGGAGCAATTGGGCGCCGCGCTATTGCCCTCGCGGGCGGCGCGGCCGTGCACCCCGCGGGCGTAGTCGCGGGCGATGTCTGCATGGCAGGTGGCGCAGGCCGGCTTGGGTATGCCGGCCGGATGCGGAAATTGCTCATGCCTGGGATGGCAGGTGGCGCAGCCGACCGATGCATGCACGGTGTTCTGGATCTTCTCTGCCTGCTGGTGGCAGGACGAGCAGGCCGGTTTTTCCGCGGTCTGCGCGCGGCCCGCCGGCGCCGCGATCCAGCCCGCCAGCCCCAGCGCGAGCCACAGAGTTGTAAGACCCGCCAGGCGATTCACGGCTGCAATGATGCAATCCGAAGTCCATCCTGGCTTGCCGGTTTGCCTTGCTTTTTCACGCCTCGCCGCGGACTTCCACTCTTTAATCGTCGGTATCAGCGGGCGGGCTTACGGCGCTCCAGCGCGATTTCCCCCACTGCGGGGCCGAAAGGCAGGCTGCGGTATAATGGTGTTACCTATGTCCGCGATCTCTCCCCAGTGGCGGCAGGCGCGGGTGCTCCAGGCGGTCTTCGACCAGCTTTCCGACGGGATGGTTCTCTACGATCCCAATCTGACCATCACCGGGGTGAACAAAGCGGCGGAGAACCTGTTCGGGATGGGCGCGGAAGAGATGGTGGGGCAGTCGTGCCGGGATGTGTTCCGGTGCGGGATCTGCGAGCCGGGCTGCGGGATGCTGGTGGGATTGAGCCAGCCGACGTCGGTGTCCGGCTCGACCGTGCGGCTGCACACGGCCAGCGGGATGGAACGGCTGGCGGTGATCCACACGGCGCAAATCTTCGACGAAGACGGGCGGCTGGAAGGAGTGGTGGCCACGATCAAGGACATCACCGACGTGGCGGCGCCCCAGAAGCGCGAGGTGGTGGCCGAATCGCCTGCCATGCGGGAGGTGCTGAACTTTGTGCGGCGGGTGGCGGCGACCGAGGCGACCACGATTCTGCTGGAAGGGGAAAACGGGACGGGCAAGGACCTGATCGCCAAGACCATCCACTACCAGAGTATGCGGCAGGCCGAGCCGTTTATCGCCGTCAATTGCGCGGCGATTCCCGAGACGCTGCTGGAGAGCGAGCTGTTCGGGTACGAAAAAGGGGCGTTCACCGACGCGCGGGCGCAAAAGAAAGGGATTTTCGAGCTGGCAGACCGGGGGACCCTGTTTCTGGATGAGATTGGGGAGATTCCGCTGGTCCTGCAGGCCAAGCTGCTGCGGGTGCTGGAGGACCAGCAGTTCCGGCGGCTGGGAGGACTGCGGGACATCAACCTGAATCTGCGGTTCATCGCGGCCACCAACAAGAACATGCGCGAAGCGGTGAGAGAGGGGGCGTTCCGCCAGGACCTCTACTATCGGCTGAACGTCATTCAGATCACGATTCCGCCGTTGCGGGAGCGGCCGGAGGACATTCTGCCGATGGCGCAATTTTTTGTCGAGCATTACAACCGGAAGTTCCAGCGCAAGGTGGCGGGGGTGTCGGCGGAGGCGGCCAAGCTGCTGATGGCGCACGACTGGCCGGGCAACGTGCGCGAGCTGCGGAACGCGGTGGAGCGGGCGATGATCCTGGAGGAAGGCTCGGAGCTGACCGCAGCCAGCCTGCCCATAGCGGTGCGGCTTACCGAGGGGGGCGAGGCGCAGCCGGCGAGGGCGAATCTGGAGACCGCCGACGACGGGCTGTCGCTCGGGGAGCACGAGCGAATGCTGCTCGTGCGCGCGCTCGAAAAGACCGCCGGCAACCAGACGCAGGCGGCGCACCTGCTGCACATCACGCGCGACACACTACGCTACAAGATGAAGAAGTTCGCCCTGAAGTAGCCGCGCTCGCGGGCTGCTGAAAAGGTCCAAATACCGCTTGCTAGCGCGCGCGGCTCGGAATCGGCTTCACGCTGTGCTCAACCGTTTACGGAGCCACGACCGTAAGGGAGTGGACCCGCGGACCTTTTTCCGCAGCCGGCGCTATGGCTTCACGGCGAGCGAGACCGGCTGCTCGAGCAGCGTGGGCTCGCGGCCGGCCATCAGCACGGTCAGACCGTAACGGCCCGGCGCGGCGCCGGCCGGAATCTTGAACTTGACCAGCGTGGCGGCCTGCTCGACGATCTCGACCTTCACATCAGTCTTATCAGTACTCAGAAACAGCTCCGCCAGGTGGGACTTATCCAGGAATTCTCCCCGGGCGGTGACCAGGGCCCCGGCCTTGGCGGCGTCGGGGTTGACCGTCGAGAGCACCGGCACTCCTTCGGACGGCTGGTCGGTGGCGGCTTTGGCCGCCACGGCGGCCGTGAGCGCGAACAGCACCAGCAGCGCGGCTATTCTATGGTGTCGCATGATGGTCGATCCTCCTCCTTGTTTTCCTGCGCCGTCCGGAGGCGCTCGCCCGAGCGTCCCGGCCGGCGTCCCTACACGCTCAGCACCGGGCAGGGCGACTCCCGAATGATGGCGTAGGCGTTGGTGCGCAGCCGGCCGCCGCTGGGGCTGCGGCCGATCACCAGCACATCGGCGTGCGCGCGCTCGGCGGCCAGGCGCGCCACGTAGGGCGCCTCGCCGCTTTCCACCCACGCGTCGGCCTTGGTCCCCAGGTCTTGCTGCAGCTTGGCGATGCCGTCCAGGCCCTGCGCGCGCATGGCGTCGGCCCACTCGGGGTTGTAATAACGGGCCCCGGGGCCGGCCAGCTCGAGCGGCGGGACGGCGTGCAGCACGGTGAGATGGGCGCCGAACTCGGCCGCCATCTGCGCCGCCCAGCACAGCGTCTGGCGGCTGTGGGCGCTCAGGTCCACGGCGCACAGCACGCTGGCGATCTTCAGCCCATCGCCCACCGGCACTTCGCTCAGGTGCGCGCCGGTCCACACCGGGCACTGCGCGTCGTGCAGCACCTTGGCGGTGACCGAACCCAGAATAAAGCGGCGGAACGGGCCATAGCCACGCGTCGCCATCGCGATCAGGCCCACCCCTTCGGTTTGGGCAACGGACACGATCCTCTGCGCCGCATCGCCTTCGGCCATGATCCGCCGGACCCGCAGATCACCCAGCTCGGGCCCCAGGAACCCGTCGAGTTGATTGCGCTCTTGCTCCGCCAGCTCTTCTGGAACCGGCCCCATGTAGACGCCTTCCAGTCCGCCGGCCACGTAGCGCAGCGGTGACTGCACGTGCAACAGCAGCAGTTCCGAATGGAAGTGGCGAGCCAGCGCCGCTGCCTGGCGGGTGGCCGCCGCCGAAGCCCCGGAAAAATCCACGGGGACCAAAATCTCTCGTATGTTCATCATGGTCCACCTTCCAG
>DASQHK010000135.1:0-17904 GCA_035632135.1 Bryobacterales bacterium | reverse complement strand
GCTCGATCCAACGCCATGGAACCAAGCAGCCAAGTTTCGGCCAGCCGGTATTCTCACCTTACCGGCAGCTGGCGCAATGGCACAGCCGCCACAATTCGGCGGAGTCGCTGCCTGCTGTGCGAGTACGCTGGCCGGCCGGTTCGCGGCGCCCGCCCCAGAAATGCGCGAAGGGGTGCGGATGCCAGTAGCCTCCTCGGCGCTCGCGTTTCAACCGGCTCGGCCGGCCATGCACCTGCACTGGATTTCCCCAATACCGGTGCTGCAGCCCTCCGCGCCTCTTCCGATTGCGCCGGCCGTTGCACCACCGCGGGCATTCTTGATCCGCTCGGCCGTTGGGCTTATGCGGCTGGAAGCGCCAGCCGCGGCCGTGGCGAGTGATTGGACGGCGCTTGGCAAACGACAGATTGTCGAGCACACGGATCCGCAGGAACCGCCGGAACCTCATCCAACGGCCGTTCCCGATGCGCCGGTTTCGCTCCGGGCGGCGGCCCAGCCCTGGGGGCAGAGTGAGATCTGGAGAAACGCGCCGGCCTTCTGGAAACGGACTCTGTTGAAAAAGACAGCTCTGGCCGCCGCGATCTTGCTGATGACATTTTATGCTGCCAGCCGCGGTGTTGGACTCGCTCGGAACGAGTGGCGCGCAGCCCGGCAGGTGGTGGAGAACCGCGCCGCCATCGTATTGCAAGAGGACTTTCAGGGTAACCTGAGCGCCTGGCAGGAGGGCGCTCGCGCTGCCAAGAGCTGGTCACTGGCGGATTCCGGCATTGCGCGGCCCGGCCGTCTCGCGCTGTTTTCTCCTTCTGTTTCCATGCGCGATTACCGGCTCGATTTTTCAACGCTCATCACAAGCGCAAAGGAATCGGGTGCGCGTTCCGAGCTGCCGACCTCGAAAACTACTATGCCATGGATTGCGCTTCTCAAGCCCGGGCCTCCGTATCGCGCGTCTGTCATCCACTACCCGGTGATCGCGGGCAAGCCGGGCAAGCGCAGGCAGTCCAATGTGTCGTTCTACATGGAGCCGGAGCGGCACCATTCGGTGCAAGTTGACGTACAGGGAGATCATTTCACCACGTCGGTTGACGGCCAGATTGTGGATTCCTGGAGCAACGTCAGGCTGCCATCGGGCGGCGCCGGTTTTTTCTGCAGCAAGGGTAGCAGGGCGGAACTGCTGCAAGTAAGAGTGTCGTATCAGGACGATTCCTGGGGCGCACTATGCGCTTTTCTCTCGCCGGGTCACACCCAGGGCTCAGAATCGGAGCAGCAATCGGTGAGGTTGCCACCTGGGCGGGGAGCCTCGACAGCAGGGCTATCCGGGGCCGCTTCGCCAGCCGCGACACTCACCAGGAACGGACGGGCGTCCGCGGCGGGCCGGTACAGGTACTAGTATAATCGCAGCATGGCGGCTGAGGCGAAGCAGCCACTGCTCGAAATTCTGGATTTGCGGCATTTCCAGTCGGAGGATTTCTCGGACCTGCTGGAGGAGGAGCGCCGAATCTGGGCCGAGAAGATGCGCTGGGATTTCCATCCCTCCTGCGAGGTCGTACGCCGGTATCTCGATCTGCGCGCGCTAAGCGGCTACGCGCTACTCGACGGTCGCCGGCCGGTCGGGTATAGCTACTACGTACACGAGGACCACAAGGCGCTAATCGGGGATCTGTTTGTTTCCCAGCCCTACCGCAGCATCGAGGCGCAGCACCTGCTGCTGCGGCACGTGGTGGAGACGGCCGAAAACACGCCGGGCGTGCGGCGCATTGAAGGGCAGTTGATGATGCTCGAATCCGGCTCTGTGGAGGCGCTGTATCCTCCCACTCAGATGTCGGTGTTCGAACGCAATTTCATGCTCGCGGAGGACGTGTTCCGTCTCGGAAGGGAGCGCTTCGGCAGAGTGCCCAGCCCGGGCGCGATCTTCGACCGCTGGTCGGAGCGGCACCTGGAGGCCACCGCGGAACTGATCGCCCGCGCCTACCGAGATCACGTCGACAGCCGCATCAACGATCAATACCGCAGCGTGTCAGGCGCGCGGCGTTTCCTGCACAACATCATTCAATACCCTGGCTGCGGGGCCTTTCACGAGCCGGCGGCGATGCTGGCGCTCGACCGCAGAACCAGCGAGCTGTGCGGCGTCTCGCTCACCAGCCTGGTGGAGGCGAAGGTTGGCCACGTCACGCAAATCTGTGTGGCGCCCGAGCGCCGCGGAGCGGGCATCGGCTCAGAGCTGCTGTGGCGCTCCATCCGCGCGTTTTGCGAGCGTGGCTGCGAGGCGGTAAGCCTGACCGTCACCGCCGACAACGGCGGCGCGGTGCGGCTCTACGACCGCATCGGCTTCCGGACGATCCGCCGCTTCCGCGCCTACGTGTGGGAAAACTTTGGGCGCGATTGACCGGTTGGGGTCAGCCCGCGACGCCCGGCTCAAGCGCGCCGCTCAGCGGCAAGGGGCAGGTCACCCGGGGCCGGCAAATCCACAACTGCTTCGGTGATCTGGCCCAGGTAGCGCCCATCGCTCATTACGTCGGCGGCGATGGCGACGCGGTTCTGGCCGTGCGGCAGATCATGGGTGGTCTTGAGCAGAAACCCGCTCGAAGCATGGCCGCGCGCCGGCGCCTCGAACCGCAGCACCTCAGGCTCGGCGCTCCAGCCTTCCGGAAGCACCAGCGCCACCTCCAGCTTCATCGGGGCGGCCCGATAATTCTGGACGCGAATCTCGCCGCGCGCCGTCTCGCCCGGCTTGATCACCATCTGGTAGGGATAAATCTTCACCCAGCTCGGGTCCATGCCGAAATTGGTGTCGCGGTCAGCCACCAGCTCTTCGAACAGGTCTTTCTGCTTTCGCAGCTTCTGCTCGGTGGCCAGCAAGTCGGCGCGATTCACCAGGAACGGTCTGCCGTGGCCAGGCGCGATCAGGTTGGGCTCGTGGTCGAGGATGTTGTGAATGGACTTGAGGTGGCTGTCGCTTTCGACGTGATTGCGGAAGATCAGGTTGTGGCGCAGGGCGCCGTCCGACATTGGTGCGGCGGGATTGCTGAAAAACGCGTCGCCGGTAAAAGCAACGCGCGCGCCGTCGATCGAAACGAACAGCGCCATCTGGTATTCGGTGTGGCCGGGCGAGTGTGTCATCTCGAACTCGAACTCCTCCCACTTGAACTTCTCCCCATGCCGGAACGAGCGGTCGACCTTGAAGGGCTCGCCCAGAATGCAGCCCAGGTTGTGGCCGCGCGGGTTCTCGAAAATGTCGACCATGTTCTGGTAGCACCACACGCGCGCGTTGTGATGGCGGATCAGGTGCGGGAAGCCGTTCATGTGGTCGTCGTGCATGTGGCTGGGCATGGCCACGTCCACCGACTTGAGACCGTGGCGCGCCTTCAGGTTCTCGATGTTGTGTTCGACGAAGCGGATGCGGTCGTTCACCGGCGTGGCGAGCTGGAAGCTGTTGAAGTAGTTGCCGCTGGCCGAGCCATAGTCGATGAACATAGCCTTGCCGCTGTCGCTGATGATGGCGTAGAAGGACGACGTGGTCATGTCGTGCGCCACGAAGTGCGGGCTGACCGCGTAGCCGCGGAAGCGCTCCGTGATGGCACCGGCGCGGCCGCCGGTTTCAAAAATGTAGTACTCCGACAATCGCTCTATGGTCTCGCCGATGCCAGCGTCCGGATCGGGAAGCGGCGCGCCGTGCGAGGGGCACAGCAGGTCCGGCTTCAGCTCCCGCAGCCGGGAGAGCGAGAACACGGCCATGTCCACGCCCTCCGAGCCGCCGTAGTTGTACTGCATGTCGTAGAGCGTGTGCACCTTGCCCCGGCTGTGCATCAGGTCGCCGGAGAACGCGACCTTCTTGCCATCGACCGTGGCGACAAGCGTGACGGCGCCGGGGGTGTGGCCCGGGGTGGGCAAAACAAAGATGTCGCGATTGTTCCAGCGGAAATTGGAATAGTCGGCCAGCAGCGCGGCGACGGGAACGTTCTCGGTGAGCGTGTAGAAGTCGTTGCGGACGTAGTACAGCTCAAAAATGCGGCGGTTGCGCCAAAAGTTTTCCGCCTCGGCGAACAGGTGCCGCTCGTGGGCCGGCACGGCGATGGGGATATTTCGCCCGGCCGCCAAGTGGTCGCCCTGGCACTGGTCGCGGTGGTGGTGGGTGTGCAGCACCCAATCCACGCGCGTCACACCGAGCTGCGGCAGGTAATCGAGAATCTTGCCCGAGCCGAAGTCAATGAGCACGCCGCGGCTGCCGTCGCGAATCAGGTAGACATTACAAGTATCTTCCAGGCGATAGAGGTTGTCGGAAAGCTTTTCCAGTTGCGCTGAGGGCGAAAATGCCGCCCGGCGGGCAGGCCGTGATCCGCGCTGTGCCGAAGCCGCGGCCGGCGCAGCGGCGACCGCGCCGGCTGTTTTCAAGAAATTCCGTCGCGAGGTTTTCATGTCTTGTCGCTCACTTTCTTCAAAAAACGCACCCGCGCGGGCCGCGGACCGAATGGTCTCCGAGAGCGCGCTCAGGCGGTCCGAGCTTGCGCGCGAGACCGGCCTACGGCATCGGCACGGAGAAGTGCTCGTGAACGATCAGCCATTTGCCGCCGCGCTTCTCCCAGATCGCGGTGTGCCGCGTGTCGCTGTCGACGGTCTTGCCGTCCTTCATCTTGCCCGAGAGGTGACCCGTCTCCGTGGTGCAGGCTACATTGCCCCCGCGTGACCTTCAGATCGTCCTTGTGCGAGATGGAGCCACTCTCCATCTGATCGAAGAACTGTTTTTTGACGCCTTCCCTGTATTCGTCCCAACCGGTGCACTTCAGCGGCTCGGCGTCATAGAAGATCAGGCCGGGGTCTTTGGCGTAGAGCGGCGCGGCGTTCTCAGCGTTGAGCGTGCTCCAGAGTTGGTAGTAGCGGTCGATCAGCGTCTTGAATTCCGCATCGGAAGCCGCCTTTCCTGGCGTGCTTTTCTTCTTTTGCGCCGCTGCGGGAAGCGCCGCCAGTGAAAGTACTAGCAATAGGGTAGCCAGGAATTTCACCATGTTCGTCACCTCGCTGGGCCCGGGACGAAACCTTTGCGCCGTTAGCTGCGGCCACCGTCCGGGCACCCTAGAGTATACAGAATATAGCGGCCGCCGCTCGAACCGGTGGCGATAATTACCCGGCGAGCGACTGAATGATTTGCCGCGCCCCGTCGGCGATCTCGCGGACGATTGCCGCGGCCGGCTGGATTTCACGCACCAGCCCGACGCCCTGACCCGCATAGTGCGCCATGGAGCTAATGTCGCCGGTGGTGTGAATGCTGGGCGTGAAGCCCAGAAAGCGCGGCACCGGCACACGCCGCCCGTCGATGACCGTCTCACCGACAATCGGCTCATCCGAACGCGATTGCTGCCCGCGCTCTTCCTGGCCGAGCCACTGTTCCACAAACGGGGTGCGCAGGACCCGATGCGGGGCGCGGGGCCAGTTGTAACCGTAGAGCGTGGTACGGACCGTGTCTTCCTCCGTGGCCTCGAGTACCTTTTGCTTATAGACAGGATGCGCCGCGGCTTCGGGCGTTGCCAGAAATCGCGTGCCAATGGACACGGCCTGCGCGCCCAGGGCCAGCGCGGCCACCAGCCCGCGGGCATCAGCAATACCGCCGGCGGCCACCACCGGCGCCGGCGCGATCGCATCGGCCACGCGCGGGATGAGCGCCATCGCGGCGATGTTGCCCGCCACGTGCCCTCCCGCCTCTACGCCCTGCGCGATGATGATATCCACGCCGGCGGCGGCCGAGCGCCGGGCGGCGGCCACCGAGCCGACCTGATCGACCACCTTTACGCCGGCCGCGTGCGCCGCCTCTACGTAAGGCGACGGATCACTCCAGAACAAGGACAGCAAGGGAACCTTTTCCTCCAGGCACACGGCCACATGCGCCGGCGTGGCGCGAGGCAACAGCACGTTGACGCCGAACGGCTTGTCCGTCATCCCGCGCAGGCGGCGGATTTCCTGCCGCAGCGCCTCTGGCGGGTTCCCGTTGAACGACATGATGCCCAGCCCGCCGGCGTTGCTGACCGCGGCCGCGAGTTCGGCTCCCGTTACGAAGCCCATGGGCGCCACGAAAATCGGAACGTCGATTCCCACCAGATCGCACAGTGGAGTGTGCAGCATGACGCCCGCGCCGGGGAGCGCGACCCGAGTGTATCATAGGGAGCGAGAGGCAGTTCGCATGGCCGCCATCGGCATGGGCGGCCGCGACTTGGACCATATGTGTGCGCCAGTAAGAACCGGGGAAGATTTGAGGATCTGAGAATTTGAGAATTGCCTGCCCGCTCCTGCTACTGCTGTGGGCTGCTGCTGCCGGCGCCCAGACACCCTGCAAATCCACTCCTGTTTATCAGCCATGCGACATCGAGATGGAGCTGACCGAGCAGGAGGCGGCGCAGCATCCCAATCCTTACCAGAGCGTGGAGCTGCGCGCGGAGTTCCGCGATCCTCGCGGTGATACCTACGTCATGCCCGGATTTTGGGATGGCGGCCGCAAGCTCAAGATCCGCTTCTCGCCGCTCAGCGAAGGCCGGTGGGACTTCCGCGTCACCTCCAACATCCCGCGTTTGAGCGGCAAGATCGACAGCTTCACCGCCACTGAGGCTACCACGTCCGGCTTCGTCATTCCGTTCAACGTGCACCACTTCCGCTACTCGAAGACGAATACCGGCCACCTATGGATGGGCTTCACCTGCTACCCTTTTGCGACGATCCCGGCCGACACCTTCCGCCGGCTGGCCGACATTCGCACCAAGCAGAAATTCAATCACATGCGCGGGCTGATTCTCGGCGACGATGCAACCGCCGCGCGAGCGATCCCGAGCCCCGACCAAATCAACCCGGAGTACTTCCGCTTCGTCGACGAGCGCATCCTTTATCTCACTCAGAAAGGCATCACTTTCGACCTGATCCTGGGCGGCTCGAACGGCCAGCTCGAAAAACTGCTGCCCAACTGGCGCCAGCGCGAGCGCTACGTGCGGTACCTGATAGCGCGCTACGCGGCGATGAACATCACCTGGCAGGGCTTTCAGGATTTTGAGAGCTATGCCGACGGCGCGGCGCTGCTCAAAGAGATCGGCGATCTGCTGAAGCAGGCTGATCCATACCACCACCCGCGCTCCACCGGAACCCTGAGCACGTCCGCGTCGATCGGCGGCTCGGGCTGGCAGAACTACGTTACCTATCACACCTATAATCCGAACCTGTTCGCCATCGAGCACCAGCTTTACCCGGTGGCTTTTGTGAATGCCGGCTTCGGCTCCGAGGATAGCGGAGCAGGAAAGACCCAGCCCGGCGACGTGGACACGGATACTTTCCGCAAGCGCATGTGGAACGCGGCGATCAACGGGCAAAGCATTAGTTTCGCCAACACCGGCACGGACGGCGAGCGCGGCGTGGACCTGAAGTTCGCCGAATCGCCCGGCGCGCAGCAGGCCTCGCGCCTTTACGACTTTTTCGCACAGACGCGCTATTTCGAGATTGAGCCGTATTTCCGCGTCCTGAACGCGCGAGCGCTTTCGCTCGAAGAGGTCGAATACATCGTTTACATCGAGAAGCCCGGCCCAGTCGTTGAGCTAATGGTGCAGAAATCCGGGTACGACGTGAGCTGGTTCAATCCCATCACCGGCGAATTTGTGGACGAGGGAAAGTTCAAAGGCGAGCACTACACGGCCGGCGCTCCGCCCGATGCCACGCACGACTGGGTGCTCTACATTCGCCGCGAGGGCAAGAAGCAGGGCCTGGGGCGCGAGTACAAGTTCGAATCGTTCACGCCTAAGATGCAAGACGTGGTCATGAACAAGAAGGACGTGCCGTTCACGATCCAGTTACCGTCCGATCCGGAGCTGACAGTGGGTAAACGGATCGAATTTAACGCCACGCTGACCCGCGAGACCGCGGCGACACGCAACATCATCTGGCTGTGGACGGGCGAGGTGTCCGCGAGCGGCCGCGGCTACCGCGCGCTGGGCTCGACGCAGTACGGGGAGTTCATCATACCGGCCGACATCAGCCGAGAGTATCCGTCGGCCCTGTTGGTGCGGGTGCTGGCGCTTGACGGCTTCGGCAAACTCTACGGGGCCGACAAGGTTTACACGGTGAAAAAGTAGACGGCCGGGTCAGGTCACAGGCAATTCCAAAATATTGTGGATTTGTTTTCAGCGAGATCGCGAAAACAAGAGGCGGGGAAGGCATGAGCGGATGGTAAGCTGAGTTCAGAAGTCAGGTCACGTGGCAACAGCAGTTCAGGCCCATCTCGCGGGGGACGCGCGGGATGGGCTTTTTTATTGAGAAAAAGATGGCCAACGTGAAGAAGCCGGGGGGCAAGACAGCGGGCAATAAGAAAGCAAAGAAGACGACGGAGGGGGAGGCAGGGCAACAGGCGGCACAGCCGGGACCAAGGCTGTCGCCGCTATCAGAGCCGAAGACGCGGGGAGGAGCAGCGCCGGGGCTTGAAGCGAAGCCGAAGAAGGTGACTCCGCAAGCGCTGGTCAAAATAGCATACGAGGAAGTGGGGAAAAAGCTCGGGGATCCAAAGCGAGCCAGCAAGGGGATTGATGACCTGGTGAAGCTGATGAAGCTGGAGAAAGACTTGGGCGGCGAACGGCAGGACGTGAAAGAAATCAAGGTCCGATGGGAAAAGAGCGAGGACAAATCGTCGAACGGCGAATAAGGTATGACGCACTTCCCTCCCAAGAGCGATTTCATGAGAGTGAGGCGAGATTCAAGGGACTCTCAGGGCCGGTGGGATCGGGGAAGAGCCTGGCGCTGTGCCACGAGGCGATTCGGCTCACGTACTGGGATCCGGGGGGAACGGGGCTGATGGGAGCACCTACTTACCCGATGCTGCGGGACGCGACGCAGATGACGTTCTTCGATATCTGCGAGGAGAGCGGGCTGCCGTACGAGATCAACAAGGGAACCAACACGGTCATCATGAAAGACACAGGGTCAACGATCCTATTCCGGTCGCTGGACGAGTTCGAGCGGCTGCGCGGAACGAACCTGGCGTGGTTCGGCGTGGACGAGATGACGTACACGAGCGAGGAGTCGTGGATGCGGCTGGAAGGGCGGCTGCGGGACCCGCGCGCGAGCCGGCTGTGCGGGTTTGGGGTGTGGACGCCGAAGGGGTTTGACTGGGTGCACCGGAGATTCAAAGGCGAGCCGATCAAGGGATACGAACTGATCGAGGCACAACCGTTTGAGAACCGGCACCTGCTGGAAAAAGTGCCGGATTTCTACGACCGGCTGAAGGCCAGTTACGACGAGAGGTTTTTCCAGCAGGAAGTGCTGGGGCAATACCTGAACCTGATAACCGGGCAGGTGTATTACGGCTTAGACCGGACGGAAAACACAGGACGGTATGAGCTAGATCCATGGCGGCCGCTGGCGTGGTCGTGGGACTTCAACCTGAACCCGATGTGCTCGGTGATCTGCCAGAAGACGAACGAGGACGTGTTCGTGCTGGATGAGATCGTGATCGAGACGTCGTCGACGCCGGAGGTTTGCGGGGAGTTTTTCGAGCGGTACGGGACGCACCGGGGCGGGATCGAGGTCTACGGAGACGCCAGCGGAGACCATGGGCACACGGTGACGGGGACGTCGGACTTTCATCTGATCCGGGAGTTTTTCCGGACGCACGGGGAACTGAAGGGGGAAGTGCGAGTGCCGAGCGCGAACCCTCTGGTGCGGGACCGGGTGAACGTGGTGAATTCGCGGATCTGCAACGCGGAGGGGGAGAGGCACCTGTTTGTGGACGCGCGAGCGACTGAGCTGATCAAGGACCTCGAGCAGGTTAGCTACAAGACGGGAACGAACCTGATTGACAAAGAGAAAGATCCGCGGCGGAGCCACCTATCGGATGCACTGGGGTATTACCTGTGGTGGAAATACCGGCCGCTGGCGCAAGCGGGCGAGCAAGGGCGGAGGTTGATGTGATCGAGCTGTTGAATCGAGAGCATCCGGGCTACCGGTCGAAGCGGGAGATGTGGCAGCGGTACCTGGATTTCTACGTGGGCGGTGAGCAGTTGCGGCGGAATGCAGGCCTCTACCTGGTGAGGCGGCAGAAGGAGCCGAACGAAGTTTATCAGGAACGGCTGCTGCGGGTGTTCTACGAGAACTACCTGGGATCGATCGTGGACTGGTATGCGGCGACGCTGTTCCGGACCGAGCCGATCATCAGCCTGGACGGCGCGGCGGAGTTTTACTCGGAGTTCTTGAGGGATGCGGACCTGGAAGGCAGGAGCTATGTGGAGTTCTGCCGGAGAGCGTTCATCCAGGCGCTGGTGTTCCAGCAGAGCTACGCGCTGATCGATTTCCCGCGAGTGACGGCGAAGGCGGAGACACGGGCGGAGGAAGACGCCCTGGGAAAATCGCGGGCGTACCTGGTGAATTACACGCCGATCGATTTGATTAACTGGAAGCTGGACGAGCGGGGGAACTTCGAGTGGGTGGTGCTCAGGACGGAGTCGGCCTACCAGCCGGAATTTCTGAGCAGCGAGGAAGTGCTGGAGCGGCGATGGACGTATTACGACAAGCAGAACTTCCAGGTCTACTCGCAGACGCAATGGAGAACGCAGAAGGAGAGCAAGCCGAGCGAAGCGGTGCTGGTGGATGAGGGCCGGCACGGGCTGGCGGAGCTGAACCAGGTGCCGCTGGTAAAGCTGGAGGTATCGGACGGCTTGTGGATAGCGAACAAGGCGGCGCTCTTGCAGCAGGAGCACTTCAACAAGTCGAATGCACTGTCGTGGGCGCTGCACATGGGGCTGTTCGCGATGCCAGTGATTTACTCGGACCGGGAGTGGCACCAGATCGTGGGCGAGGCGTACTACATCCAACTCGGGCCGCAGGACAAGTTCGGATGGACGGAGCCGCAAGGGCACGTGTATGACCTGGCGGCGCAGAATCTGGACCGGCTGAAGGACGAGATTTACCGGACCTGCTACCTGATGCAGCAGGCGACGGGGCGCGAGGCGAAGAACCTGACACAATCGGCGGCGAGCAAGCAGAGGGACTCGGCGGTGACGCAGGAGGTTCTGCGGGCGTACGGAGACCTGATGAAGGCGTTCATGCGCCAGACGCTGCGGCTGATTGCGACGGCGCGAAAAGACGACGCGGTGATCGAAGTGGGCGGCCTCGATCAGTTTGACGTGAAGGAGTTCACCGAGGAGCTGACCAACGCGCAGACGCTGAGCGTGCTGGTGACGGGGTCGAGCACGTTCACCCGCGAGATGCAGAAGAGGCTGGCGCTGCGCTACCTGGAGGACAGCAACCAGGAAGTGAAGGAGCGGGTAGCGGGGGAGATCGACAACAGACTGTAGGCAGTAAACAATAGACAGTAGACAGTAGGCATTAGATGGTAGGCAGAGGTGGAGAATCCCGGCTGTGGAGGCCGGGATTTTTTTTTGGAAGGAGGCTTCTGAAGGGGAATCATGGCACAGCAAGCAAGAGAAACGGCGGATCAGGAGATGCGGCGCATCGTGCAAGAGTCCATTGAGGAATATGTCCGGAGAGCGGCGGAGGAGAAGGAGCCGGCGGCGACGGCGGCGCTGGCGGAGGAGCGGCGGCGGCGAGAGCAACTGGAGCGGCGACTGAACGAGCTGTCGGAGGAGAACAGCCGCCATCGGGCGATGGCGGAAGAAGTGGAACGCCACTCGAGGATCAAGTCGGAGCTGCAGCAGCTCGGAGTGAAGAAGCCGGACCTGGCGTTTCGCCTGGTCAAAGACGAAGTTTTTCGGGGTGACGACGGCCAACTCTACGGCCGGAGCGAGCAGGGAACCGTGGCGATCAAGGAGTATCTGGCGAAGTTCATCACGGAGAACCCGGAGTTTCTGCCGGCGCGGATCGCCGGCGGCTCAGGAGCGAGCGCAGGAAACCGGCCGGAGGCGGAGGGGGGGAGTTTCGACTTGAACAAAATCCGGCCGGGGATGAGCGCGGAGGAGAAGGAGCGGGCGAGGCGGGAGATCGCCCGCGTGGCGGGAAAAGAAGTTCTGTGGTGGCTGTGAACAAATCGGGGCGCGGGAAACACCCGGCCCACATTGAAGGAGCAAAAAAGGAATGCCAGCAATAACTTCAGCAAACGTCGCGCAAGCGATTGTGAAACTGGTGGCGGCGGAGGCACTGCCGGCGCTGGTGGGAAACCTGATTATGGGGAACCTGGTGAACCGGAACTACGAGCCGGTTCTGGGGCAGGCGGGAGACACGGTGAACGTGCCAATCGCGCCGGCTCTGGTGGCGAACAACATCGCGGAGGGAGGCACGGTACAAGCGCAGAACCCGAACCTGGGGAACGCGCAGATCGTGCTGAACACGCACGTGGAGGCCACGTTCATGGTGCCGGACGTGACCAAGGTTCTGGCGGTGCCGGATCTGCTGATGACCTACATGCACCCGGCGGTGATCGCGATCGCGGAGAACATCGAGCGGAGCCTGCTCAATCTGTATGCGGGGTTCACGACAAACACGCCGCTGGGGACGGCGGGGACGCCGCTGACCGAGGCGGCAATCGACACGGCGGAGACTGTTCTGTTCGAGGCCAAGGTGCCGCAGAACCAGAACAAATATCTGGTGGTCGACCCCAACAGCTACTCGGCGCTGCGGCAGATTGCGCGGTTCAGCGAATGGAACACGGTGGGAGAAGCGGGCATCACGGCGCTGATCCAGGGCACCGTCGGCCGGATCAAGGATTTCTACATCTTCCGGTCGCAGTACGTGCCGCAGACGGGGTCGGCGCCGGTGAACACGCACAACCTGGCGTTCACGAAGGACGCCATCGGGCTGGTGATCCGGCGGCTGCCGCAGCCGCTGCCGGGGACGGGCGCGATCGCGGAGTACGCGGAGCTGGGCAACTTCGGAATGCGGGTGGTGATGAGCTACCAGCCGAGCACGCTGGCACAGCAGTTCACGGTGGACGTGCTGTACGGGTGCGCGATTCTGCGGAACAACTTCGCGGTGCAGCTCAATTCGTAAACAAGCTGTCAGCAGCCAGCCGTCAGCTTTCAGCGAGCGTGGCCTACACGAGGCGACTTGCTGATTGCTGATGGCCGGCGCTGCTTGCCGACGGACACTCTTATGGACCTAAAAGCTTATTACCGAAAGTTGCGAGACACAGAAAAAAGCCTGCGGGACGAGTTTGTGGTGCTCAAGAGCCGCGCCACGGCGGACGGGGGCGTCGCCGGGAGGCTGACGGAAGTGACGAGGGCGGTGGCGGCGAAGATGCTGGTGGACGGGACGGCGGACGTCGCGGAGAAGCAGGAGGCCGAGGCGTTCCGGCAGAAGCGGCTGGAGGAAAAAGAGCAGGAAGAACAAAAGCGCGTAGCGGCGAAGGTGCAGTTCACGGTGCTGACGGAGTCGGACCTGCGGGCGCTGCAAAAGCCGGCGCGGGGAAGCTCGAAAGAATAGGTATTCTCAGGATCAAATCATGGCGCTGTTTACGGATAGTTCCATTTCGGACGTGCAGGACCTGATCAACTACGAGTCGAACCTGGTGGACGTAGCCGACGCGGAGGGGATCGACCTGGAGACGAAAATCACGCTGGCGCAGAGCGAGCTGGGGGCGGAGCTGGGGGTGGCGGCTTTGCGGCCAGGAAACATCTACTGGATCGGGCCGTCGTGGAATTCGACGGGAGCGGAGATCAACTTGAGCCGGTTCGATCCGGGACAAGTCGTGGTGACTTCGCCGCTTAAGCTGTGGCACACGTTTCAGACGCTGGCGATTGTGTACCGGGATGCTTACAACCGCAAGCTGAACGATAAGTACCTTCCGAAGTGGAACGAGTACAAAGAGCTGGCGCGGTGGGCGTCGAACCTGCTGTACCAGACAGGGATTGGCGTGGCCATGCAGCCGCTGCCGAAGCCGAAGCAGCCAGCGCTCGACTGGGTGAGCGGGACGCTGGCGGCGATGACGGTGTACGTGCAGATGAGCTGGACGAACCTGGCGGGAACAGCGGAGGGGGGTCCGAGCGATGAGATCGCGGTGGGGGTGCCGGCGAACCAGGCGTTGCGGGTGACGCCGCCTGCGGTTCCGGCTTCGCCGCCGGCGCCAGCGCTGCCTTACGCGATCGCCGGGTGGAACGTTTACGTGGGAGGTGCGAGCGGCGCGGGGACGCGGCAGAACCCGCAGCCGCTCGCCCTGGGGCAACCGTGGGTGATGCCGGCGACGGGGATGACGGCGGGGACGCCGGTGGGGAGCGGGCAGCAGCCGGATTTCTTCCGGACGGTGCCGCGGTTTGTGCAGAGAGGGTAGGGGAATTGAGAAGTTGAGGAATTGAGGAACTGAGAAATTGGCAAACCTTTGCATCACCGGGCTGGAAAAGCTGAAGTCGATCCTGCTGACTAGCGGGAATGCGGCGCTGGCGAGCATTGCCGGCAGAGACCAGACCTTCTGGAAGCTGCTGGACGAAAGATCGGTGCGGATCGAGAACGTGACGCCGGATTTGGCGGACCAGAACCGGAGCGTGGTTTATCCGGCGGTGTACCTTTACTCGGAGCGCATGGACAACGTGCTGCGGCGTAAGTTCAACGGGTTCGCAGGGCCGGTGCGGTTCATGGTGGATGTGAGGTGCACGGGGGAGCGGTACGAGGGGCTGGAGAACGAGCTGACCAGCTATGTAGAAGCAGTGGCTACCGCACTGGGAGAGAACACGGGTACGTGGGGGCAGGACCTGATTTACAGCGGGGCGTACACGGTGAGGTTTGAGCCGGTGAAACTGGGGGGCAGGAATTTCATCCAGAGCGCGAAGATCGAGCTGGAAGTGGAGGCCTGCGGGTAAGGAGCGATTATGTCTTGCATGCTATCGAGTCAAAACCGGTTCTATGCGGCGGTGGAGGCGGCTTACGGACAGGCGCCGGCTGTTGCAGCGGCGAACCGGTTCTCGGCGATCAAGGTGGGGATCAAGCAGCAACTGCAGTTGGGCGACCGGAAAGACAAGACCGGAAGCCGCACTTTTACAGGCGTGGCGCCGGGCGGCAGAAAGAAGACGCAGTTTGACGTGCAGACTTACCTGATGACAGGCACCACGCCGGGGATGGCGCCGGCGACGGGGCCCTTGTTTCAAGCAGCGCTGGGAGGCGCGCCGCTGGCGTTTGCCGGAGGGACGGCGGCAGCGGGATCGACGACGACACAGATTGTGTTCAGCGCTCCGCACGGACTCGTAGTGGGCCAGGCGTTCGGGTTCAACAACGAGCTGCGGTTTGCGAACACGATCAACAGCCCGACTAGCGTGACGGCGAACGCACCGTTCAGCACGGCGCCGGGGGCCGGCGCATCGCTCACCGGAGCGGTGACATACACGCCGGCAACCAATCTGCCGTCGGTCTCCGTGTTCGATTACTGGGACCCGGCGGGAGCGGTGAGCCGAATTCTGACCGGGGCGGCGTGCGGTGTTTTCAAGGTGAAGATCAACAGCGATTTTCACGAATTTGAGTTCACCGGGGAGGCGCAGGAGGTTCTGGACTCGGTCTCGTTTACGGTCGGACAAGGGGGGCTGAGCGCTTTTCCGGCCGAGCCGGCGGTGAGCCCCTTCATCGCCATGCCGGTGCCGGGCAACCTGGGAGAAGCGTGGCTGGGGGCAACGGCGTCGCAGTTTCTGACGGTGACGAAGGCGATCATCAGCCTGGACAACGGACTGGACACTCGGAACCGGGACTTCGGGTCGAGCGTGCCACTGTGTATTGCTCCCGGGGTACGGAGGGTGCTGGCGGAGGTCCACTTGTTCGAGGCGGCGGACGCCGCCACGCAGGGGCTTTACCAGGCGGCGCGTTCGCAGACGCCGATCGGGGTGATGTTCCAGTTGGGGCCGAGCGCGGGACAGTTGTTCGGCGTGTACCTGAAGGCGGTAGTGCCGCAGGTGCCGGAGTTCGATGACAGCAACCGGGCGCTCGAGTGGAGCTTCACAAACTGCCGGGCGCAGGGCGCGGGCAACGATGAGATTTACGTGGCGTTCGGATAAAGCTGCGGGCAAAGATTTCACCACAGGGCCCAGAGGGCGCCCCGCAGAGAACGCAGAGGAGATCGATGCAATACGAAAGCACGGTGGAGACGCGCTCCGAAAAGATTCCGGGCGTGCGATTCACGGTGGAACGGATGTCGTTTGGCCGGAGGCTGGAGCTGATCCGGCAGTTGAAGGGCTGGCTGGGACGGCTGGAATTTGTGAAGGCGGGGGATCCAAGCGGCCCGGAGCAGCAGGCAGAGGCGGCGCTAGTGGCCGGTGAGATTGACCGGATTTATCTACGGTGGGGGTTGCGGGGAATCGAGGGGTTTGCCATCGACGGGGAAGCGGTGACGCCGGAGAACCTGATGGAGAAGGGGCCGGAAGAGCTGGTGCGAGAGATTCTGGATGCGATCCGGCGCGAGGCGGGGCTGAGCGAGACAGAACGAAAAAACTTCAAGTCGCCTTCCATTTCCTGCGAAGAAACCAGGCCGGATGGAAGTGCGACGCCTGCCGCCGTTTAGGCCTGGAAAAGAAGCGCAACTGCGGGTGGCTGGAAGACAGAGAAAACGAAGGCGGCCGAATCGTCTGGCTGTGGCAGAGCGAGGCGCGGCGAGAGGATCGCGTGGCGATCACGGAGTGCCCGGTGAGCTACGTGACAGGGGAGAGCGTCGCGCTGCTGGAGGACTTCTACGCGCACCGGGCACTGGGAGGGGCGCGTGAGATTCTGGAATGGCCGGCGCGGCGGGTGGACGGGTTTGTGGCGCTGAAAAGCGAGCTGATGAAGGTGGAGCTAGAGAGAAATGGCCAGCAATGAGCAACGCGACCTGGTGCAGGCGCAGCAAGAGGCGGTAAAAGCAATGGCGGCACTAACTGAGAACCTGCGAAGCTCGCCGACCGTCACCGGATCCGCCACGCCCGCGGGGACTACGGGCGGGCTGGGGAACCTGGAGGTGGTGAGTTCGGCGTCCACCGCCGATGCGACGACGGCGGGGTCGCCGTCCGGGTCGACATTGCAGCACGCGCTGGAGGTGGCGACGAATGCAGTGACGGACCTGAGCCAGACGACCACAACGAATACGCAGGCGCTGACGAACGTGTCGAGCGGATTGGCCGGGCTGCCGGAGCTACTGTCAGGGCTGGCGGGAGGGCTGCAGGGTGGCGGCGGGGTGCTGGGATCGATCTTCGGCAGTGGGTTCGGGCTGGCTTCGATCGGCTTGGGGATTGCAGGGCTTTTCGGAGGCGGGTCGTCATCGCCGCAGCCGCTGACGCGCACGATTCAGCCGCCGAGTTTGGCGCTGGAGGTGGCGAATACCGACGATATTCTGGCCGGATTTCCGCGGGCGGCGCAGGGACAAGGGGGCGAAGTGCGCACGGCGGAATCGCAAGCGCCGGTGGTGGCGCAGCCGCAGGTGACGGTAAACGTGAGCGCGATGGACAGCCGGTCGTTTCTGGACCACTCGGGCGACATTGCCCAGGCGGTGCGGGAAGCGATGCTGAACATGCACCCGGTGAACGATTTGATCACCGAATTGTGAGCGCTGGCCGCGCGGCATTGCGCCTCCGGCGTAGGGCGGCACGTCAGCGAGACCGGTCAGCGGTCAAGCATTGTGGAGTGGAGCGAAGAGCTGGAAAACGACTCTGGAAACTAAAAAAGGAGAACGGAAATGGCAGATGTCAGCAAGCAACAGCAATTGAGCCCGGCGCGGCTGCAATTCTTGCAGCAAATGGGGCAAGTGATCATCGATAACTTCTTCGGCTCGGCGGTGGGGCCGGACGGGACGGTCGCCGGCACTTACGACCGGTGGGCGCCGATGGACGACGCACCGCCGCTGGACACGCTGTACCAGACGATGAAGATGGTGGGCCTCGATCCGAACGGGTTCCAGTTTCAGCCATACGCAGTGTTCGTGTCCAACCCGTACCTGGAGGGCAAGGGCGAACTGCAATTCCCGGCGCAACTGATCATCAACAGCGACCGGTACCGCGGCAT